>NZ_JAELTR010000050.1:0-29753 GCF_016428945.1 Chromobacterium sp. ASV23 | reverse complement strand
GTTGCGTTTTTGGTGAAAACCTTACCTTCTATTTTAGGAGACAAACCTTTCAATACCGCTAACGCTTTTTTGCTAAGCGGGACTTGACGGGGCTCTCCATTCTTGGTCAATGGCAGATAGGCGATTCGCCGCCTAAAATCAATATTTTCCCACATCAGCTCAAGAAGTTCTCCACGACGCATTGCGGTTTCAAAAGCCAACAATACAATCGGCTCAAAATCTGGTGCCTGGCTGGCGGCAATTATCCGCTCAAGCTCACCTTGAAGTAGTCTTCTTTGCCGGGCCCGCCCAGGCGATGGCTTTCGTATCGACAGCACAGGATTTTCACGGCACAGTCGCCACTCTTTAATCGCATGGGTAAAGATTGATGACAACAGGTCAAGCTCGCGACGAACAGAGCCAGTAGAAACCTCCCGAAGCCGCAGATCGCGCATCTGGACGATGTGCTCCGGCTGCACCTTGATAATGGGCAGCTCAGCCCATGGCATTGCCCGGAACCGTCGGATCAAATAACGATCTTTCTGTCCAGCTCTTCTTAAAGGCAATACTTCCTCGGCGAATCGATCGATCACATCGGCTAGGGTGACATGGCCAGCCAATCCCATCGAGATTGCTCGCTCCATTTCAATCCGCTGCTCCCGCGCCCAGCGGGTTGCGTCAGTTTTGGTCAAGAACGACCGACTGACCTCTTTTCCCGCGACGGAAACACGGGCTTGCCACTTACCATTTCTTTGTCGAATTCCAGCCATGGTTTTCTCATGACCGGTCAGATAACGGTCCAACATTGTCTAACGGCTCAACTCCGCAACTCAAAAGAAGAGCAAATAATTGATTTCTAACAGATTTTCATCACCCCACAGCCTGCTGGGCCGCGCCTCGAATCGCATCATCAATGAGGTGAAGGGCATCAACCGCGTGGTTTACGACGTCAGCGGCAAGCCGCCGGCGACGATTGAGTGGGAATGAAGGAAATTTTAATTAATTGATTTTATCAGTTGTATTAAATGCCATTGATGATTGATTCCACATCATCAATGGCATTTTTCATGGCATTGCTGCGTACATTGAAGCTGTTTCGATCAAATACCATGGAGCGAGATGGCTGCAGCGCAGCATAGCGGGCGTGTGGCCAGATTTTTCCGAAGGTCATTTCGCAAACCTGAGGCTTTGACGCGAAATCTCAAACCTTGCTAGACTTGCGCGGTCGAAAATGGTGGACCGGACGTGGTGAGCCCCGGTCAGCTGCTTCTCCAGCAGCCCCAATCCAGCCCTGACGGGCCGCGGACCACGACAGCTAAGCGGACTGCACCGCTTGCCTGTCTGTGCGCCATGAACGACTCCCCTGTTCGTACGCTTGTGGATGCTTTTACGGCACCCTTTTGACTGGCCAGCCCTAACGTCCAAGTCGCCGATTCCGGCATTCGCAAAGTGGACGTACATCATGACCTCACCTTCCTCATCTCCTAACCCGGTTCTCATCGTGGGCGGTAGCCTCGTTGGCCTATCTGCCGCACTGTTTCTCGCTTCGCGTGGCGTAAAAACCGTCCTTGTTGAAAAACACTTCGGCAGCTCCACACATCCGCGAGCCGTCGGCTTTACGGAACTAACGATGGAACACTTCCGCGCGATCGGAATCGCTGAGCGTATACCACAGACCGGAAGCCACAGCCGGCCCCGCCGTGCACGGGTCGCGAGTCTGACAGGCAACTGGCTGGAAGAGACGGCGTGGACTCCCGGTGAGAACGAGTCCGACATCAGCCTCAGCTCTCCTTGCAAAGGGGTCGCCATTGCGCAGGACCTGCTTGAGCCGATCTTGCGCTCTGCCGCCGTGGAACGCGGCGTGGACCTCAGGCAGGGTGTCGAGATGGTGTCTTTCTCCCAGACTGCCAGTGGCGTAACTGCCTGCGTCAAAGATCGCGTCACCGGAGAGACCACCGACATTACCGCCGACTATATGATCGCGGCTGATGGTGCCGACAGCCCCGTACGCGAGCGACTTGGCATCCAGCGATATGGCGTTGGCCATTTGCGGACTATCCGCAGCGCCCTGTTCCACTGTGCTGAGGCCAAGTCCTATCTCGATCAAGGTGTAGTGCAGTTCGAGATTGAACAAGCCGACTTCAGGGCCTTTCTGACGAACTACCCTGACGGCCGTTGGGTGCTGATGTTCAGTGACGACTCCGAACGCTCCGAAGAGGAATTGTGCGAGGCAATTCGGCGCGCTTTAGGTCGTGACATGCCCATCGAACTCATTACCACCGGTCGCTGGGAGATGGCCGGGCGTATCGCTGAACGTTACTCCGACGGGCGAGTCTTTCTCGTCGGCGATGCTGCGCATCAGTTGCCGCCCACCCGCGCCGGCTTTGGCGCAAACACAGGAATCGATGATGCTTATAACCTAGCCTGGAAGCTGCAGATGGTGCTGGATGGTGAGGCAGAGACTGGTTTACTGGATTCCTATAGCGCCGAGCGTCAGCCCATCGGCTGGTTGCGGCATCAGCAAACCTTTGCTCGCCCGGACTACCTAACCTGGGCAGGTGGCGCATTGGCGGGCGAGGTGCTTTACGGTGCCGAAGCAATGGAGCTCGGGCAGCGGATCAACTCCAAGGCAATCATCGGGGGCGAAGATGACCTGCCCCCCGCCGCTCGGCCTGACGAATGGTCAGGACAACCGGGCACACGCGTTCCACACGTCTGGATCGACCTGAACAGTAAACGCATCTCTACCATCGACCTGTTCACTCAGCGGCTTACGCTCGTCAGCGCCAACCCGTATTGGCTTGAATCCGCGCGGCGCGTGTCCCTGCGCCTGGGTGTCAGCATCCAATTGATTCGCGCAGGCGATCTCGTATTTCCAGCAGAAAAGAATTTCGCAGCGACATTTGGCATTGCCTCCAACGGCGCGCTGCTTGTGCGGCCTGATGCCATCGTCGCTTGGCGATCCAGCGGCGGAGATACCGATTGTGAAGAACAATTGAGTGAGGCTATCGCTCAGATCCTGCAGCGACAAGCAAATCATCTTGGCGCAGCAACGCCATGAAAACGATGGGCCTCGAAAACCGAAGGACTGAGCGGAGAATGATAAGATTCTGATTTTTCATTGATCCTACCCAATCATTTGAAATCAAAAGGGGTCAGCCAAGCGGCTGGCCTTTTTTCTTGACAAGATGTCGTAGCGACTCATTACCGGCAAAAATGATTAAGAAAACCATCCCACATCCCCCTTCACCGGTCCCATATCGGTCTGCATCGGCGGGCCTTGGCTCGGAATTTCTGCCAGGTTTGGTCCGCGACTCTGCCTGAATGGCAAGCAGCTAGACGCAGACGCTTAAACTGCTGCGTCGAAATGCACTGGCTCGTCCGCGGCGAGTCCGTTGTCTTGAACTGAAGCGCCACGCCATTCCTTTGCCCTGCGCCGCATTACAAATATTCATATTTCATATGAAAATCGGGTCAAGGCAACCTTACCTACCGCAAATGACGCCAACCGCGCTACACTGGCGGCCTTGCGGGGCCGCCAGCGGCTCCAGGGAGCCTGCTCGAACGCGCCGTGCGGGCTTCATTCATGATTACAGCGGGCTGACCCACAGCCCCGGCACCTCGTGATTGACCATGAACACAAACCAATCCACACCGCTCACCCGCACCGACTACAAGACCCTGGGTCTGGCCGCGCTGGGCGGCGCGCTGGAAATCTACGATTTCATCATCTTCGCCTTCTTCGCCACCACGCTGAGCAAGCTGTTCTTCCCGCCGGACATGCCGGAATGGCTGCGCCTGCTGCAAACCTTCGGCATCTTCGCCACCGGCTACCTGGCGCGCCCGCTGGGCGGCATCCTGATGGCGCACTTCGCCGACGTGCTGGGTCGCAAGCAGGTGTTCAGCCTAACCATCCTGCTGATGGCCGGCCCCTGTCTGCTCATCGGCCTGATGCCCACCTACGCCGACATCGGCATCCTCGCTCCGCTGATCCTGTTGTCGCTGCGCATTCTGCAGGGCGCGGCAGTAGGCGGCGAGGTGCCCAGCGCCTGGTCCTTCGTCGCCGAGCACGCGCCGCTGCGCCATCGCGGCTACGCGCTGGGCGTATTGCAGGCCGGGCTGACCTTCGGCTATCTGCTGGGCGCGCTGACCGCCACCTTTCTGGCCCGCGTGTTCACGCCGCAGGAAATGCTGGATTACGGCTGGCGCATTCCCTTTTTGCTTGGTGGCCCGTTTGGGCTGATCGGCGTCTGGCTGCGCCGCTGGCTGAGCGAGACGCCAGTGTTCCTGGCCATGCGCGAGCGTCAGGCCGAACGCGCCGCCTATCCGCTGCTGGATGTGTTGCGCCGCCACAAAGCCACCCTGCTGCCGGCCGCCGCCCTGACCTGCGTACTGACCTCGGCGGTGGTGGTGCTGGTGGTGGTGACGCCCACGCTGTTGCAGCAACGCTTCGGCATGCATGCCGACCACGCCTTTGCCCTGAGCAGCGTGGGCATCGTGTTCCTCAATATCGGCTGCGTGATCGCCGGCCGGGTTTGCGACCGCATCGGCCAGCGCCGCAGTCTGATCCTGTACAGCGCGCTGCTGCCGGTAGGCGTGGCCGTCCTGTACGGCAGCCTGATCGGCGGCTGGGCCTGGCCAAGCCTGGCCTACGCCTTTGCCGGACTGTGCTGCGGGATTGTCGGCGTCGTGCCGTCCATCATGGTGGGCATGTACCCGGCCGATGTGCGCGTTTCCGGCATTTCATTCACCTACAACATCGCCTACTCGATCTGGGCCAGCGTGACGCCGCTGTTGCTGATCGCCGCCATGCCGTGGAATCACTGGATTTGCGTGCTGTATTGCGCTGCGGTGGCGCTGGTGGGAATTTTCTGCGCCCGCAGCGCGCGCCCGGCGCGGGAACCTTTGCTGGACGAGGCGCTCTACCAACGCGGATGAAGCGTTTGACCACATGGTTTGACGCGGCCGCGTCAGGCTGTTAGCGTGGGTTGGCGCAGGCTATGCTTTGCGCCATGCCATGTCTGCGTTTCGAGTCGGTTCCGTTCACCACTGTCAGGAGGTTGCCATGTCCAATGCCACCATCGCCAAGGAAAAAGAACAGCTGCTGGATGACGTACGCCAAGTTTTGGCCAGCACCGAAGAACTGATTGACGCAACCGTCGACGACGGCAGCGCGCACAGCAAAGAGCTGCGCAAGCGTCTGGCCGAGAAGCTCGGCACAGCCAAAATCAAGCTGCGCGACGCCGAACAGGTCGTCGTAGGCAAGGCCAAGGAAGCGGCCAAGGTCACCGACGATTACGTGCATGAAAACCCGTGGAAGTCCATCGGCATCGCAGCCGGCGTCGCCTTCCTGCTGGGCATGCTGGTATCCCGCCGCTGATCGATATGTCCGATCCGTCCCGCCAACCCCGCCCCGGCACATTGCGCTCCTTCGTCAATGGCATCGTCTCTTTGCTGCTGACGCGCGCCGAACTGCTGTCCCTGGAGGCGCAGGAGCTGAAGGATGACGTCGTTGGCAACCTGCTGCAAGGCATGCTGGGACTGGTGCTGCTGGGATGCGGGCTGATCGCCGCCGTACTGGCCTTGTGGGCCTTGACGCCGGCGCCGTGGCGGCTGGCCGTCATGGCCGGCCTGGCGCTGCTGTTCTGCGGCGCCGGTGCGATACTGTTGCTGGGTTTGCGGCGCAAGATGCGGCATCAAGCTGCACCGTTCGCCACCACGCTGGAAGAAATGCGCAAGGATTGGGCCGCATTGGGGCCCGGCGGAGACAAGCCATGACGCCGCAAGACCGCGCCTTGAAGAAGCAGCTGCTGGTGATGAAGGGCGAGGCCTTGCGCGTCAAGCTGCGGCTGGAGCGACAAAAGCTGACAGGGCCGCTGCAATGGGCTTGCGATGGCCTTGCATTCTGGCGCGCGCCGGGCGGCTTAAGCTCGGCCTTTGACCTCTTGGGCAAGCTGATGCCAAGCGACAAACTAGGCCGTTGGCTGAAAAGCGGCGCGGCTTTACTGGCTATTTGGCGGCTGCTGCGCCGCGCCTTGCGGCACTGACCGCATACGCGGCCTGCTCCTCACTCTCACACTGCAGTCGAAGACGCATCCGCTGGCGCGCTCACGTTCACTTCCATTTGACCGCTGAGCGCCGCCAGCGCTTCCGGCCCGCCTTTGAGTATGGTGTCCACATCCTGCAGCGCTTTGCCCGCCTGCTCCTGATCCTCTTTCATCTTCCGGTCTTCTTGCCCCTGCAACTGCAAAGCCATTTGCTTGATGAAGGCCTGGACCATCTTCAGCGTGAGCAGCATCTCCTGAATGTCCTGATCTGCGGCTACCGGGTTGCCATGAGCTAGCATATTGCGCAGTGCCGCTTGCGGATCGGCGGCATTGGCTGCGGCTTGGTCGACAGCGCCCTGCGGGGCCGACGCAGTCGCGTCGGACGATCCTGCCGCCGCATCCGCCTGACTAGCCTGCCCTGGCGCGGCATTGCCGCTTGCCGATTCGGCAGCCGAAGCCGACGATGCATCGGAGGACGCATCAGCCGATGAAACAGCGGCCGCCTCGGCGCTGCTGGCGGCTTGCGCGTCATCCGCCGCATGATCCTGCTCCGGCGAGGCGTCTTGAGCGGATGCGGCTGCCGAATCGGCTGAGGGCTGATCCGCCGCGCCGCCTACGCTGACAGCCATCTGCTGATCCGCGGCATTCTGGGTCATGCTGGCAACCAGGCTCTTCAGCTCGCGCGCCAACTGGGCCAACTGGCTGGCCAATGCCCGCAAACCGGCTTTGTCGTGGGTCATCATCATCATCTGGCGCAAAGAATCCACTCTTTGCTTCAGCAGCTGTTTATCCATCTGGTCCGCCGCGGGGCTTTGCCGCTTGACCGGGCGGCTCAGATCGACCCGGAGTTTTTGCATATAATCCTGCCAGCCCTGATTCAGCGACTTCTGCAAATCGCTGCGGATACTGGACATGAACGCGGCTGGCGAGGGCTGCGCATCCGGGCCGCTTCCCTCCGTCTGGGGCGCGGACGAGGGCGTTGCCACAGACCGGCCGCTGGAAGCCAGACGATTGCGCCACTGCTCGATGCCTGCAATGGCGGACTGAATTGTGATCACGGACATGGTTAGACTTTCGACTATTTTCTACTCATATCGACCGTTTTTCTGCTTTCTGTATGCCAAGCCTGCCAGATAAAACCTGAATAAAATGCGATACGCCTACCCTCGCCTACTCTTGGAAATCGATGATCTGCATAACGCCGAAACGCCCCATCCGCCCTCGCCTAGCCGGATTTGGTCAGCCGCGCCAAACCGGCGATAATGACGACATTGCCGCAACCGTATTTGTTTCCCCTCGTGACGCTGACATCCCCCCCGCTGCCGCCCTCGGCTCTGGCCTGGCTGGCCAAGCTGAATATCCACACTCGCCAGCAGTTGCTGGATTGCGGCGTCGTTACCGCTTTTCTGCGCCTGAAAGCCGCCGGCCATACCGTGACCCGCCGGCTGCTGTTCGCATTGGAGGCGGCCGCGCGCGGCATTCATTGGCAAGATCTGCACGAAGAGGACAAGGCCGCCCTGCTGCGGCAACTGGCCGATCACCCGCCGGTCGCCCTGCCGCCCGCGCAAGCGGAAATTCAGCGTTTCCTGAAGCTGGCGCGCCAGCTGGCGGCACAGGCGGCCGCCGAGGGCGAAGTGCCGGTAGGCGCGCTGGTGGTGAAGGACGGCGAGGTCGTCGGCCGCGGCTACAATCAGCCGATAGGCCGCCATGACCCATCGGCGCATGCCGAAATGCAGGCGCTGCGCGACGCCGCCGCGCGTCTCGGCAACTACCGGCTGGATGGCTGCGATCTTTACGTCACGCTGGAGCCGTGCCCGATGTGCAGCGGCGCCATCCTGCACGCCCGCATTGCGCGAGTGATCTACGGCGCGCGCGACGCCAAGACCGGCGCAGCCGGCAGCACAGTGAATCTATTCGCCGACGCTCGGCTCAATCACCACGCCGCCGTGTTCGGCGGCGCGGAGGCAGAAGCCTGCGCGGAACAACTGTCCGCCTTTTTCCGGCAACGCCGACAAGATGTCGGGAGGGATTGATATGCGAAGCTTGGGCGCCATTCTGATCGCCTGCCTTGCCCTAACCTGCCATGCCGCAGGCGACGCGGCATGGATGCTGCAAGCGCAAACGGATGGCCCCTTGCAAACCACGCATCCTAATGCCCGCCATTACGGCGCGCCATGGATCTGGGTGGGGGTAAAGTCGCAAACGCTGCGGCTGCTGGATGGCTGGGGACTCACTCAAAAGGAATATACAGTCTCGACAGCCAAGAACGGCGTCGGCGAAACCACCGGCAGCTACCAGACGCCGCGCGGCTGGCATACGGTGTGCGACAAGATAGGCGATGGCGCGGCGGAAAACACCATCATCTTCCGCCGCCAGGTCACGCCATGGAAATACACGCCGGAACTGCACGCGCAATACCCGAACAAGGACTGGATACTGACCCGCATCCTATGGCTATGCGGCCAGGAAGCCGGACGCAATCAAGGTGGGAATGTCGACAGCTATGATAGAGCGATTTACATCCATGGCGCCGGCGATCATGTACCATGGGGCCAGCCCAGCTCGCTGGGCTGTGTCCGCATGAAGAACCACGATGTGATAGAACTGTTCGATGCCGCGCCCAATGGCATCGATGTATGGATAGACGAGAATTCCTGATGCATTCCGCACTGAACCTGGCCACTCCGGCCCTGCTGTTTCCTGCCGTCTCGCTGCTGCTGCTGGCCTACACCAACCGTTTTCTGGGATTGGCAAGCATCATTCGCAATCTGTACGAAGAGTACCGAGACAGCAAAGACCAGAAAATCCTGCGCCAGATCGGCAATCTGCGCACTCGCATCACGCTGATCAAATGGATGCAGTTCATGGGCATCGCCAGCCTGTTCCTGTGCACCGTGGCGATGTTTCAGATCTACACCGGCTGGCAGGCGACTGGGGAAATCACCTTTGGCGCCAGCCTGCTGTGCATGATTGCCTCGCTGGCCATCTCGCTGATCGAGCTGATCCGCTCATCGGACGCGCTGAACATTCTGCTATCGGACTTGCAAGCCGAATACGACCGGCAGCACTAGGGGCTGTTGACGTTTGGTGGGCGGTCGCGCCGGGATGCGTTTTGCGCCTAATCGAGGCGTTTCGCGCGCCGCATAGTCATTCTCTGCCAGCACGAAACAACGAAGAGTCGGCGCGAAAGGTGCCCGGCCCTGCGGGTTTGGCCGCTTTGGGCCGGAAGCCGCGTTGCCCAGCCCTTGCATAGAATGACTATGCGGCGGACTGTGCGCCTTGCTTCCGGCCCAAATCGGCGCAAACGCGATCCACTCACCAAACGTCAACAGCTCCTAGGGCGTCGGCTCAATCACTGCCGGGGAAAACCGGGCCGCATCCTTGCGCGCCACCATCAGATGCAGGGGCAACTCGACGCGCCGCCGCTCGCCGCCATGGCCCCAAGCCCGCGCGATGCGCAGGCAGGCGTCGTCCAGAATGCTCTCTCCCAGCGCCTGCTTGCACAACTTGCTGGCGGACGTGGTGTTGAGGAAACCGAGAAAATGGTCCAAGGTCCAGTCTTCACGGATGGAAAAGCTGGGCGCCTTCAGCAAGGGCAGCGGGCAACCGCTGCCGCGGAAATCATCCCACAACAGCTCGCAACGGCTGGACCAGAACGGTTCGATGATGGACCACAGCACGCTGCAGGCCTTGTCTATCTCCGGCGTCACCACACAATGATGATATCCCCAAGCGGCAAAGATTCCGCCTGGCTTCAGCACGCGCTGCACCTCCGGCCAGAACGAAGGCAGGTGGAACCAATGCAAGGCTTGGGATACGCAAATCAGATCGAAGCAATCGTCGTCAAACGGCGTCACCTCGGCCGGACATTCGCGGTAGTAGACCTGGGTATGGCGTTCCGCCACCGATAGCTGGTTGGAGCTGATATCGGTGGCATCGACGCGAGCAAAGCTGTTGCCCAGCCGCACGGCAGTCTGGCCGCTGCCGGTCGCGCAATCCCAAGCCCGCTGGTAGCCGGGACACAAGGGCAGCAGCCAGTCATACAGCGACTCTGGGTACGCGGGCCGAAAACGCGCGTACAAATCCGAATACAGACTGAATGCTTCGACGGAGCTGGTTGTCATACTCATTATCCGATAAGTAAAAACACCGAAAACATGCCGTGAACATTTTCAGTATGTATGACGTAAGCGGCGGATTTGCAAGACAAAAATAAAATTAAATCGCCTGGCCGCAAGTGGTTGCAGCCAAGTCACAACACACTCCCTCATAGAGAGATTCACCAGTTCCGCTCTGGAATATCCTGGCGCTCGATCCGCCAAAAAAATGCCGCCCATCGGGCGGCATTTCCCAAGCAATCATTTAAGCCTGGCTGACCGGTATCTTCCCAATCTTCACCCGCCACTCAGCCGGACCGGTGTTGTGCACCGAGGTGCCACAGGAGTCCACCGCCACCGTCACCGGCATGTCCTTGACCTCGAATTCGTAGATCGCCTCCATGCCCAAGTCGGCGAAGCCCACTACCTTGGAGGCCTTGATCGCCTTGGACACCAAGTAGGCGGAGCCGCCCACAGCCATCAGGTACACCGCCTTGTTGTCCTTGATCGCCTCGATGGCCGCCGGGCCGCGCTCGGCCTTGCCTATCATGCCGAGCAAGCCGGTCTCTTCCAGCATCTGGCGCGTGAACTTGTCCATGCGGGTAGCCGTGGTGGGGCCGGCCGGGCCGACGACTTCGTCGCGCACCGGGTCCACCGGGCCAACGTAGTAAATGAAGCGGTTGGTGAAATCCACCGGCAGCTTCTCGCCCTTGTTCAGCATGTCCACCATGCGCTTGTGCGCGGCGTCGCGGCCGGTCAGGATTTTGCCGTTCAGCAGCAGCACGTCGCCCGGCTGCCAGCTGGCCACTTCTTCGCGGGTGATGTTGTCGAGATTCACGCGCTTGCCGTTGGACGCGTCATAAGTGATGTCCGGCCAGTCTTCCAGCTTGGGTGGTTCCAGCTGCGCCGGGCCGCTGCCGTCCAGATGGAAGTGGATGTGGCGGGTGGCGGCGCAGTTGGGAATCATCGCCACCGGCAGCGAGGCCGCGTGGGTCGGGTAATCCAGAATCTTGACGTCCAGCACCGTGGTCAAGCCACCCAGGCCTTGCGCGCCGATGCCCAGCGCGTTGACCTTGTCGAACAGTTCCAGACGCAGTTGCTCGACGCGGGACAGCTCGGCGCCGCTGGCCGCCTTGGCCTTCAGCTCGTGGATGTCCACGTGGTCCATCAGGCTTTCCTTGGCCAGCAGCATGGCTTTTTCCGGCGTGCCGCCGATGCCGATGCCGAGGATGCCCGGCGGACACCAGCCGGCGCCCATGGTCGGCAGGGTCTTCAGCACCCAGTCGACGATGGAGTCGGACGGGTTCAGCATCGCCAGCTTGGACTTGTTTTCCGAGCCGCCGCCCTTGGCCGCGCAGATCACCTCCACGCCATCGCCCTCGACGATCTCGAAGTGCACCACGGCCGGGGTGTTGTCCTTGGAGTTCTGGCGCTTGCCGGCCGGGTCCAGCAGCACGGAGGCGCGCAGCTTGTTGTCCGGATGGTTGTAGGCGCGGCGCACGCCTTCGTTGACCATTTCCTGCACGCTGAGCTTGGCGTCCCACTGCACCCGCATGCCCACTTTCAGGAACACCACGGCGATGCCGGTATCCTGGCAGATCGGGCGCTGTCCTTCGGCGCACATGCGGCTGTTGACCAGGATTTGCGCCATAGCATCCTTGGCGGCGACGCTTTCTTCGTGCAGGTAGGCCTGGTACAGCGCGTCGATATAGTCTTTCGGGTGGTAGCAACTGATGTACTGGAAGGCATCGGCGATGCTCTGGATGAAGTCTTCCTGGCGGATGATGGTCATAAGGCTGTCTCGAGAAACCGGGCGCCGGTGCGGCCGCCCGTGGATTACCCCGCCGCCGGCGCTGGATCAAACCGGTGCCGCGCGACAACTAAAAACCTGTCTCGATTGTAACACTGTCCGTCATAAACTTTGACTCTGAACAAGGCGTGCGCATGCCTACCCTGCCGGGCTGCCGCCAAATGCAAAACAGCCGCCGGACTCGCGTCCAGGCGGCTGCTTGCGCTACTACGCACGATTACTCGCTGGTGCTGGTGTTCCAGTAAGCCTGGCTGATGTACGGCTTGGCCGCCAATTCGTCGGCAATGCGGTCCAACTCGTCCGAATCCACCGAGGTGGCCAGCAGCGTGGCGGTCATTTCCACCTCGTCGTCGCCAAAGGCCTCCACGTCCAGATCGCCCACCGGATAATTGGCCCGCTCCAATAGATCCCCTACATGCGCCAGGGCCTGCTTCTGCTCCTCGCGGGTAGAGATCACGCACAGCTGATACGTGACTTCGCTGGCGTCGTCGTCGATCGGACGACGATTGATCGAGTTCACCACCGGCCGCAGCAGCGTGTTGACCGCCAGCACGAAGATCGTGGTCAAAATGGCCTGGCCGAGCATGCCGGCGCCGGCGCAGGCCCCGGTGGCGGCCGATCCCCACAGCGTGGCCGCCGTGTTCAGGCCGCGCACGTTCAGACCTTCTTTCATGATGGTGCCGGCGCCGAGGAAGCCAACCCCGGATACGACATAGGCCACCACTCTGGAGGCGCTGCCGGAGCCATCCAGTTGCAGCGCCATATTGACGAAAGCCGCGGCGCTGACTGCCACCAGCGCGTTGGTGCGCAGCCCGGCGGTGCGCTGGCGGTATTGCCGCTCCAGGCCGATCACCGTGCCGCAGGCGAAGGCCATCGCCAGACAAATCGTGGAGTGCAACAAGCCGAACAAATCGAAATCGAACAAGTTATGCAGGTTGTAGTGCATGCGTCCTCCTGCTTGTAGAGTCGTTATATATAGATAAGGAACGTGCATCGTGGCTTTCCGCGAAAGCCACGAGGGACCCTCCCTCATGCGAAAAACCGCCCAAACGGGCGGTTTCGCTCCGCCGGCCGCGCCTCGCCGCGCAGCCGGCCACAACCATACCTTGCCGATCAGTGGCCTAGCAAGGCGACCTGCGTCACTTTGTACACCACCATGATGACAGCCACTACCAGATAACCGCGCAATACCGCCATCCACAGACGATTGGTACGGGACAGCACCATCGGCTTCAGCTGGTCCAGCGGCGGCATGCGCCAGGTGTGCATGTACAGCTTGGTCGGCTTGACCTCGTCCTTCAGGTCGGCGCCGGTTTCGGCGTCGCGGCGCAGTTTCACGGTATGCGCCGCAATCACCACGATGCCGCCTATGATGCCGCCGCCGACCAGCACATTGATGATGGTCTGGCTGGAGATATCCGGCCACAGCACGGAAGCGGTCAGAATCACCGACAACAACACCAGCACGGCAGCCACCGCGCCGGTAAACAGATTGGTCCAGCGGCCGTTCACCCACGGACCCAGCACTTCCTTGTCGTTGCACAGCAGCAGCAAGAATACGGATGCGGACGGCAGCAGCACGCCAGCCAGAGTTTGCACCGCGTTGGTCAGCAAGCCCAGCGGCACGCCCGGGATCAGCACCAGCGCGGCGGCGCCGGCGATCAGCAGGAAGTAGACCAGATAGAAGGCACGCGCGTCGGACGGCTTGCGGTGCAACGAATGCTTCATGTTCAGCACGTCGGCCAGCGCGTAGGCGGTGGACAGCGACACGGCGCTGGCGCCGATCAGGCTGGCGTCGATCAGCGCGACGGCGAACAGCACGCCGGCCAGGTGGCTGTGATACTTGCCCAAACCGGCGGCAACCGCGCCGGCATCCTGAAAGTTGCCGAATTCCGGCTTGCCAGCAAACAGCGCGGCGGCCATGCCGATGATGGCGACGGCGCCGATCAGCACCAGCACGATGCCCAGCCACAGGTCGGCGCGCTCATACTTGATGAAGCGCGGCGTGATGCGCTTGTCGATCACATAGCTTTGCTGGAAGAACAGCTGCCACGGCGCCACGGTGGTGCCGACGATGCCGATGATCAGCAGCATCACATCGGACAGCTTGCCGCCGGCAGGCATGCCCGGCACCAGCAGGTCATGGCCGATTTGCTCCATCGGCGGATGCACCATCATGAACACCGGCACCAGGAACAGGCTGAACACCACCAGAATCATCGCAAAGCGCTCAAAGCGGCGGAAATCCCCGGTGCTCGCGGCGGCCATCACCAGCAGCGCGGCCGCGACCACCCCCCACTCCTTGGGCAGGCCCAGATACTGCAAGGCCAGGGTGATGCCGATGAATTCGGTGACGATGGTCAGTGCATTCAACAGAAACAGGTCGATGGCGCTGAAGGCGCCCCAGAATTTGCCGAAGCGCTCGAGGATCAAGCGGGCATGGCCCACGCCGGTGACGGCGCCCAGGCGCAGCACCATTTCCTGGTTCACGTACAGCACCGGAATCAGCAGGATCAGCGTCCACAGCAAGGAGGTGCCGTAGTTCTGGCCAGCTTGCGAGTAAGTGCTGAAAGCGCCGGCGTCGTTGTCGCCGACCATCACGATCAGGCCGGGGCCCAGAATGGCCAGCAGCGTGCGCAGGCGCTGCCAGATGCCGGTGCGGGCGCCAACATCGCCTTGGCGGATGGTGCCGAAAGCGCCACGAATATCGCCAACGTGGGCGCTATCCAATACAGCTTCGTTCTTGACGGTATTTGTCATTGTCATCGTCTCCGTGCGGGCGGCGCAAGCGGGGGCCGCCCGTCGTTTTGCAAGCAAACGAAGGCATGCGGGCACGAACGCGGCTGCGTCGGCGAGCGAAAACGCTCAGCGTATGCAAGCACGCACGTGCGCAAACCTGATTTAGGCGTCCGATAGGTTTCGGTACGCGGTCATCAGCAGTAACGGTATAAGGGTAAGTACGCGGCGCGGGCCGGATGGCCACGCCTGAGATGCGCACTGTCTGGCTTCACGGCAAGACAGCGGCCAATAGGATGGAACGATGCCTGTGCCGGTCAGCGCGACCCGGTAGATAACCAACTACTACTGCAACTTTCCAAGGCATCAGCCCCCAGTAATGAAAACGCGGCGATGGTACGCCCGGCAATTTACTTACGTCAACACCCCAGTCACTTCGCATTTTTGCAAGGCCATCTGGAGCTGCGCAGCAATCTGCCATGACATCGGTCAAACATGTGAAATCATGAAAAATTGCTGCGCTGATTATTTTATATACGCAATGAAACGCCTAAAAAACGCAGTAAATTTTTGTTAATGAAATGTGTCATTTGTTCACAATTGACAATATCAGCCCAGGTTTCACGCGCAGCATACCCTGCCCCAAAGCCACCCCCAGCAGGATCAAACCGCCGCCCAGCCAGTGATAGGAATGGATGGTTTCACCCAGCATCACGCTAGCCATCAGCGCGGTGAACAAGGGCAACAGGTTCATGAAGATGGCGGTGCGCTCGCTGCCCAGTCGCTGAATGCCGCGCATCCACAGATAAGCCGCCAACACAGATGAACCGATGCCGGCAAACAGCACCAGCCCGATGCCCCGCGCAGGAATAGCCATGCTGTCGGCGGTCGCGGTCAGCGGCGCCAGCAGCAAGACCGCCATGCCCACCTGCAGGTAAAGATTGAACCATGCGCCGAAAGGCGGCGCCCAGCGCCGCAGTAGGATGCCGTACAAAGCATAGGCGGCGGCGCCCGACAGCATCAGCGCGTCGCCGTGGTTGATGCCGTTGGCGATCAGCCCCAGCGGATTGCCGTGTCCCAGCAGATACAGCACGCCGGCCAGCGACACCGCCACGCCGAACCAGGCCTGCCCGCCCACCGGTTGGCGGAACGCCAGCGCGTTCAGCACGAGGCCCAGCAGCGGCACCAGCGCGGTGATCACGCCCATATTGGTGGCGCTGGTGCTGTGCGCGGCGTAATAGGCCAGGCACTGGAACATCACCATGCCCAGCGCAGACAGCAACAGGAATTTGCCCAGCCAGGGACGCAATTCATGCCGCAAACGCCACAGCGGGCGCAGGCAGAACGGCGTCAAGATCAGCGCCGCCAGCAGCCAGCGGTAAAACGAAATGGCCGCCGGGTCCAGCACTTGGGCGGCAGCCTTGGAAACAACGGTGTTGGCGGCCCAGATCAGCACCGCCAGCAAGGGAAACAGCATGGCCATGACAGCCTCCGGCAAATATTCGACCCTGTCATTCTATTGCCGTCTGTTACCGACTATATAATTCAAAACAGACAAGACACTGAGGCAAATCCGACAAAATGGACTCCGAATACTTTCTAGTGGACCAGGGCCTGGCGGAACCGGCGCCGCTGACCTTCCGCTACCATCGCTTCGCGCCGCACAGCGAATTCGGCCGCCATCGCCACCGTTGGGGACAGTTGAGCCGCATCAGCCTAGGACTGATGGAGCTGCTGCTGGAGGACCGGCGGGTGGTGACTCCGGCGCAATACCTGCTGTGGACGCCGGCTGAAATACCGCATGCCGCCTATATCCGCCACGCCATGCACTACACCTCGATCTACATCAATCGCGAGCAGGCGGCGCGGCTGCCGGCGCATATCTGCCTGATCGAACAGACGCCGCTGATCCGCGCGCTGCTCGACGATTTCTGCCAGCGCCAGATCACCGTGATATCCGACCCATGGGACGCGCGCCAGGCCGAGCTGCTGGTGGAAAGGCTGGTGCGCGCCGGCCACGAGGAAAGCTATCTGCCGGACAGCACCCAGCGGCTGCTGCAGCCGATATTGCAGGCGATACGCCAGGACCCGGCCGACGCCACCACGCTCAGGCAATGGGCGGAACGAGTATTCAGCACAGAACGCACGCTGGCGCGGCTATTCCAGCGCGAACTGGGCATGAGCTTCGGACAGTGGCGCAGCCGGGCGCGGCTGGTGGAGGCGCTGTCGCGGCTGAAGCAGGGCGACAGCGTGCAGGACATCTCGGCGCGGCTGGGCTACGCCACGCCGTCGGCTTTCATCGCCATGTTCCAGAAGCAGCTGGGAGACTCGCCGGAGCGCTATCGCCGCCAGTTGCTGCAGGAAGGCCAGTGGCAAGACGGCATCAGCGTTTGACCCCATAAACGGCAGCGCCCGCCGCGAAATCCACGAAATGGCACGAAGAATACGCAAAACTCGCCCTCAGCGTGCATGCAGTCCTCCTGCCGCGAGCGGTTGTCCGCGTTCTTCCGTGTATTTTGTGGCGAATGGGGTTTACCGCTTGAACAAGGCCAGGGCCTGTTCGCGCTGCACGGCGTGATCGACGATGGGATGCGGGTAATCTCGGCCCAGCCGCACGCCGGCATCCATCAGCTGCTCCGGCTTGGCCAGCCATGGGGCGTGGATCAGCTTGTCCGGCAGCCGCGCCAACTCCGGCACATAGTGGCGAATAAAACGGCCGTCGGCGTCGAACTTCTCGCTCTGGCTCACCGGGTTGAAAATGCGGAAATAAGGTTGCGCGTCGCAGCCGGTGCTGGCGGCCCACTGCCAGCCGCCGTTATTGGCCGCCAGGTCGAAATCCAGCAGTTTCTCGGCGAAGTAGCGCTCGCCCCAGCGCCAGTCTATCAGCAGGTCCTTGACCAGAAAGCTGGCCGCCAC
This sequence comes from Chromobacterium sp. ASV23, assembly GCF_016428945.1. NCBI lineage: Bacteria > Pseudomonadati > Pseudomonadota > Betaproteobacteria > Neisseriales > Chromobacteriaceae > Chromobacterium > Chromobacterium sp. ASV23. Next base: position 12,168 of record NZ_JAELTR010000050.1, on the reverse strand, counting down.
CATGCGCAGCCGATTGTGCATATAGCCGCTGTGGTTCAGCTGGCGCATCGCGGCGTCCACCAGCGGATAGCCGGTGCGCCCCTGGCACCAGGCGTCGAACCATTGCGGATTATTCGGAAACGGCAGCGCGTCGTATTCGGGCTTAAAAGCATGCTGCGCCACATCCGGCCGGTGCCACAGCACCTGCTGATAAAAATCGCGCCAGATCAGCTCACCCAGCCAGGCCATCGCCCCCTCCCCGCCGTCATGCCAGGCGAAGGCGGCCAGTCGGCGGATGGAAATAGTGCCGAAACGCAGATGCACGCTCAGATAAGACACGCCCTTGATGCCGGGGAAATCGCGGGCGGTCTTGTAATGCGCGATGCGGCGGGCAAAGTCGGCAAACAGCGCCTCGGCCCCGGCCGCGCCGGCCTTGACCGGCAACGAAGCCAGATCGCTGGGCAGGAAACCGATATCGGCCAGGCTGGGCATGGGTTCCGCTTCGCGCGGCATCAACGCATCGAGATAACGCCGCACCGGGTAGGCCTGCAAATGAAATGGCGTCAGCGTCTTCAGCCAGGCGTTCTTGTACGGCGTGAAAACGCCGAACGGTTTACCGGCGCCGGTCAGCACTTCGTCGGTTTCAAAGATCACCTGATCCTTGCTGTGATGGAAGGCGATGCCCTGCTCGGCCAGCCGCTTTTCCACCTCGGCGTCGCGCGCGCGGGCGGTGGGTTCGTAATCGCGATTGCAAAACACCGCATCGGCGCCCAGCTCCGCCGCCAGTTTGGGAATGTCATCCTGCGGCACGCCGTGGCGCACCAGCAGGTCGCCGCCCAAGGCATTCAGTTCCGCCTTCAGCGCCGCCACGCTGCGCCAGATGAAATCGACGCGGCGGTCATCGCGCGGCAGCGCGTCCAGAATGGAGCGGTCGAACACGAAGACCGGCAATACCGCCTGGCTGTGTTTCAGCGCATGGTAGAAGGCGGCGTGGTCGTCCAGCCGCAAATCGCGGCGCAGCCACAGCAGCGCCGTGCGATAGCGTTTGCTCATGATCGTTTCCCTGTTTGCGGTGACAGCACAGATGGGGGCAGTCCTTCATCCCACAATGGCGCGTCCCCGCCCAGCCGCTCATCGAGGAAATCGATGAAAGCGCGCGCCTTGGCCGGCAAGCGGCGGCGTTCCGCAAACACCACGTGGATGGCGTGCAATGGCAGCGGGTAGTCGGTCAAAACCGGCAACAGCCTGCCGGCCGTCAGATCGGGACCGACAATGAACGTGGGCATTTCGCAAATGCCCAGCCCCGCCAGCAGCGCGTCGCGCCGCGCCTCGCTGTTGTTCACCTGATAGTTGCCGCCCGGCTGCACCCGGATCTCGCCCTCAGGCCCTTGAAAGGTCCAATAAGCGCCGCCGCGGTAGTAGGAATAAGAGAGGCAGTTATGCCGGGCCAGATCGGCCGGGTGGCTGGGCACGCCATATTCGGCCAGATAGGCCGGCGACGCGCACATCACTACCCGGCACGGCGCGATGCGCCGCGCCACCATGCTGTTGCCCGGCAGATTGCCGATGCGCACCGCCAGGTCATAGCCGCCTTCCACCAGGTCCACCATGCGATCGTCCATCGCCATGTCCAGTTGGATGTCCGGATAGCGGCGCAGAAACGCCGGCACCAATGGCGACAAGTGCAGTCGGCCAAAAGCCATCGGCACGCTGATGCGCAGCAATCCCTGCGGCGCGCCCTGCAAGCCGGCCGCCACCTCCTCCGCCTCGCGCGCCAAGGCCAGCGCCCCGCGCGCCCGGTCGTAATAGCGCTCGCCGGCCTCGGTCAGGCTCAGGCTGCGCGTCGTGCGCTGCAATAGCCGCACGTTCAGCGCGGCCTCCAACTGCTGCACCCGCTTGCTGACGGCGGATTTGGTCAAACCCAGCTTGGCCGCGGCGGCGGAAAAGCTGCCCGCCTCCACCACGGCGACGAAGATGGGGATCGCAGCGAAATGTTCCATTGCCATTGTCCACTTATTCTCTACGATAAGTTTCCACAAAGCAGGATTATCAGTCAATAAAACACAATATACCATTCCGGCACGCGTCAACGACCTGCCGCCCCATCCAGCACGAATGCCGCACTCCCCCAACGTCGCTGCGCTCGTCGTCCGCCCCCCTATCTAGACACAAGGATCGCATCATGTCCCCACACCACGCCGCGGCCCCGCTGCTCAAGGATTACGGGCCAAGCCTGCTTGCGCTGCTCGCCGGCGCCTTGCTGGCGCTGATGATTCACTGCAACAGCCAGCTTTCCAGCTTCAGCAACCCTTTGTCCGCATCCTGGCTGGCCCACGGCATAGGCATGCTGACCGCCCTGCTGCTCTGGATGGCCAATCGACGCGCGTCTCCGGACGCAACACCCGCGCCGCGTTGGGCTTACCTGGGCGGCATGCCCGGCGCGCTGGTAGTGGCGTTGGCGGCGATCACCGTCAACAGCCCGCTGGCGATGTCCGGCACGCTGGCGCTAGGCATGGCCGGGCAGCTGTTGTTCGGCCTGCTGTCCGATCACTTTGGCGGGTTCGGCATGCCGCGGCGGCGACTCTCCCTCAACGATGTTTTGGCATTGCTGCTGGCGCTGTCCGGCTGCGCCATTCTGATTTTTGGAGCCTGATCATGCTGTATTTCATGACCCTCGCCCTGATCAACGGGCTGTGCATAGGCGGCAGCCGCGCCATCAACGGCAAGCTGGCCCAGCACCAAGGCGCCTTGGCTGCCTCGCTCTGGAATCATCTGGGCGGCTTTGTGTTTCTGAGCCTGTTATTAGGCTGTGGCGCGGCGGCGCTTCATTTGCCGCAGCACGCCCCATGGCCAGCCTGGTGCGGCGGCGTCATCGGCGCCGGGTTTGTCGCGCTGAACAGCTTCGTTTTGCCGCGGCTGGGCACCCTGAAAACCGCGTTGCTCGTCATTGCCGGCCAGATGCTGACCGGCGTGCTGCTGGACCGCCTGGCGGGACAGAGCCATCAATCCGCCGTGGTCCAGCTGGCCGGCATCGCCCTGATCACCTTGGGTCTATACGTGTCCAAGCGCGGCCAGGCCAAGCCGGCGGCAGCGGCCCCTGCGCTGCGCGCCACGCGCTGACCGGCCGCTCAGCCGCGCGGCGCCAGCATGATCACCGCCATCCCGGCCAGCGCCAGCGCGCAACCCAGCGCGTCCCAGCGGTCCGGCCGGATGCCGTCCACCAGCCATAACCAGCCCAGGGCCACCGTCACATAGACGCCGCCATAAGCGGCGTAGACTCGCCCGGCGGCGGCCGGATGCAGGGTCAGCAGCCAGGCAAACAAGGTCAAGGCGCCGGCGGCGGGCAGCAACAGCCACCACGGCTTGCCTTCACGCAACACCAGCCAGGGCAGATAGCAGCCGACGATCTCCATCAGCGCGGTCAATACAAAAAGGCCTGCCACGCGGGGCAGGCCGGCTAGCCATTCCATGTTTACTCCTTGAATCTACGCTTATCAGACCACGCCGCGATGCAAACGGATGATGGCCTCGCCGGTGGGGCTGGCGACGATGTCGCGCAGCGTGTAGCCGTCCAGCGTCAGGAAAAACGCCGCCAGCGCCTCGTCCAGCGCGCCCTTTAGCAGACAGCCCTGGCGCAGCGCGCAGGGCGGCTCGGCGCAATCTATCAGTTGCGGCGAGCCCTCCAGCCCGCGCACCACTTCGCCCAGCCGGAAATGCTCCGACGGCCGCGCCAGCGCCAGCCCGCCGCCCTTGCCGCGGCTGGTAGCCAGCCAGCCCTGCTGCGCCATGAAATGCACCACTTTGACCAGATGGTTGCGCGATACCTCGAACCGTTCGGCGATTTCCGGAATGGTGGCCAGCTGGCCGGATTCCAGGCCGGTCAGATACATCAGCACGCGCAGGCCGAGGTCGGTAAAGCGGGTCAGTTGCATGGCGAGGAACCGGTAAGGAGGACCGGCGGCAGCATACCGCGTCTGGCCCTAGGCCTCAATCGCCGCCGGGATGGGAGCCGAACACTTCGTAATGGATGCGTTCGGCCGGCACGCCCAGCCGGCGCAGGCTGTCGCGCTGGACGCGCATGAAGCCCAGAGGGCCGCACAGGTAGTAGTCCGCGTCCGGCAGCAGGACCAGGTCTTTCACTTCATCCAGATTCAGCCGGCCAGCGGCATGGTAATCGATGCCCAACGCGTCTTGCGCGCGCGGCGCTTCGTAGCGGACATGGATCTGCAGCTGCGGATGGCGCTCCGCCAGCTGTCGCACCTGCAAACCCATCGCATGCGCGCCGCCGTGCCGCGCCGCGTGCAAGAAGCGCACCTCGCGCTGGCCGCGCTTGAGCAGCTGGCCCAGCATGGCTTGCATCGGCGTCTGGCCCACGCCGGCGCTGATCAGCACCACCGGACCATTCCTGTCCTCATGCAGGAAGAAATCGCCCTGCGGCGCGCTCAGCTCCAGCACGTCGCCCTCCTGAATCTCGCGATGCAGCAGGCTGGACAGGCGTCCGGCCGGCTTGCCCTCCGCCGCGTCCTCGCGCTTGACCGAAATCCGCAGGTACTCGCCGTTCGGCGCGTCGGACAGGCTGTACTGGCGCGGCTGATTCAGCCCCCACTCGGCGACGAAGCGCTTCACCGATACATACTGGCCCGGCTTGAACGGCGGCAATGCGCCGCCATCGCACGGCGCCAGATAGAACGACGCGATCTCCTCGCTTTCCGCCACCTTGCGCGCCACCCGGAACGGCCGCCAGCCGCTCCAGCCGCCGGCCGCGTTGGTGGACTCGCCGTACATGCCGTTCTCAATGTCGATCAAGGTATCCGCCAGCTGGCCATAGGCCTCGGCCCAGGCCTGAATCAGATCATCGCCGGCCGCCTCGCCCAGCACTTCGCGGATGGAGGCCAGCAGATGCTTGCCGACGATGGGGTAATGCTCGGCCCGTATGCCCAGGCTGACATGCTTGTGCGCCACGCGGGTCAGCACCGGCAGCAACGGCGACGGATCTTCAATGTGCTGGGCATAGGCCAGCACCGCCCCGGCCAGCGCCTGCTGTTGCTGGCCGGAGTGCTGATGGCCCTGATTGAACAGGTTCTTCAATTCCGGGTTGTGCTCGAACATGCGGCGATAGAAATGACTGGTCAGCATCACGCCGTGTTGTTGCAGCACCGGCACAGTGGCTTTGACCAAGGATAGGGTTTGTTCGCTCAGCATGCAGGACTCCTTAAGATTCTTAAAAAATACATCTTTAACGATCCAAAAAAACCGCCACATGCCATCGCGGCGGATAAGATGTACAAATAATACATCTTTAATTGATCATTGTCAGAAAATTACTTTCCCCATGCTAACGCTGTTGCCATTTTGCAGCAGCCCACCTGCAGTCCACCTGCAGTCATCCTTTTGACATTGCCAGCAATCCGCTCAGATAAGGCACCAATTTGAGGCAACTTTGCCGCCATCTGCGCCATTGTTGATCACTAAAAATAAAACTAGCGTTTGAACTAGAACAAATGCTGCTCTCCGCCTTTTGCTATAGTCCGTAACAAAATTACATCGGCATTCGGTAAGACTTTTATCCGTAGGTCAACCTGCCGTACTACAAAGTGGAGACAATCACCATGCCCTACCCGTCCCTGACACGCCCAGTCCTGCTCGGCGTTTTGATCGCCAGCCTGTTCAGTCCGTTTGCCCATGCCGGAGAGGCCTTCGGCGCCCCCGGCGACACCCCGGCGCGCGGCCCAGCGGCCAAATCCTTCCTCGGTACCGCCGTGGGCAGCCCGTCCAAGGTCTACTTCACCGGCTACCGCGGCATCGTGTCCGAGGTGTACTACCCGGTGCTGGACACGCCGGAGTCTGTCGATCTGCAATTTTTGGTGGGCGACGCGGGCAAGACCTTCGTCGATGAGGAGAAACGCCAGGCCTACTCGGCCAGCCAGAGCGACACGCGCACCATGAGCTGGGTCGCCAGCACCGGCAACGCCGGCCACAACTGGCAGATCAGCAAGCGCATCTTCGCCGATCCCAACCATGATACGCTGATCCAGCGCGTCACCTTCACCGCGCTGAACGGCCACACCGTGGGCGACTTCAACCTTTACGTGCTGTTCAAGCCATATCTGGACAACGCCGGCAGCGGCAACACCGCCCAAACGGTGGCCGCCGCTGGCGGCTACGCCCTGGCCGCCAGCCACAACAGCCGCGCCTCCGCGCTGATGGCCAGCCAGCCATGGAAAACGGTCAACGGCCAGCCCATGCTGTCCAACGGCTTCGTCGGCCAGAGCGACGGCTGGACTGATCTGGTGGGCAGCGGCGACAACAATATGGACTGGACCTTCAGCTCCGCCAGCAACGGCAACGTGGCGCAGACCGGCTGGCTGGACCTGGGCGACCCGAACGCCACCAGCGTGTCCTTCGACGTGGCGCTGGGCTTCGGCAAGAGCCAGGCCGATGCGATCAATAGCGCCGCCGCCTCGCTGGGTTCGGACCTCACCGCCGCCCAGCAGCAATACGACAATGCCTGGCACGCCTACGCCGCCGGCCTGTCCACCCAGGGCGGCCTGGCCGACGACCGCTACTACCTGTCAGCGATGACGCTGAAAACCATGCAGGACAAGAGCAACGGCGCGATGATCGCCGGCATCGGCACGCCATGGGGCGAAACGCAGGGCGACGCCAACCAGGGCGGCTACCATCTGGTCTGGCCGCGCGATCTGTTCAAGTTCGCCAACGCGCTGACCACCGCCGGCGACACCGCCACCGCCACCACCGTGGTCAATTACCTGTTCAATACCCTGCAGCAGACCAGCAACTGCGGCGCGGCCGAATACAACGCCGCCGGCTGCGCGGCCGGCTACAGCCGCATCGGCCGCTTCCCGCAAAACGCCTGGGTCAGCGGCTGGCCGTACTGGCAAGGCACGCAGATGGACGAGCAGGCCATGCCCATCCTGCTGGCCTGGCGGCTGGGACCGTCGGTCTCCAGCCCGCTGTGGCCCAAGATCAAGCTGACGGCCGACTACATCGTCGCCACCGGCCCGTGGAGCTATCAGGAACGCTGGGAAGAAAATTCGGGCTACTCGCCGTCCACCATCGCCGCCGAGATCGCCGGCCTGGTGGCCGCCGCCGACATCGCCCGCAACAACGGCGACGACGCCAGCGCCGGCCGCTACCTGTCCGCTGCCGACTACTGGCAGCAGAACATCGCCGCCTGGACCTATACCACCAGCGGCGGCTTCGGCAACGGCAGCTACTATGTGCGCATCAATCCAGCCGCGCGCGCCGGCAGCGGCGCCGACCGCGCCAGCTTCGCGCCGGCCGCCGGCCCGGATACGCCGCAGACCCTGACCATCAAGAACGGCGGCGGCAGCCACGACGCGCGCCGCGTGGTGGACGGCGGCTTCCTGGAACTGGTGCGGATGGGCGTCAAGCGCGCCAACGACCCGACCATCGCCAACACCATCAGCGTGTTCGACAGCGTGCTGGGCCAAAGCCTGGCCCTGCCCGGCGCGCCTGCTCTCCCGTACAACGCCTGGTTCCGCTACAACTTCGACGGCTACGGCGAGCACAACGACGGCAGCGACTTCAACGGCAGCGGCGCCGGCCGCCTGTGGCCCATCTTCACCGCCGAGCGCGGCATGTACGAGATCGCCCGCCAGGGCAATGGCGGCGCCGGCCAACCCTACTTCGCCACGCTGAAACTGCTGGCCACGCCGGAGGGCATGCTGCCGGAGCAGGTCTGGTCCAATAGCGCCATGTTGCCGGACGGCTGGGCGGTGACCACGCCGGCCGGCTACCAGCCCGGCACACCGACCAAGTCCATGGCGCCGCTGAACTGGGCGATGGGCGAATACATCAGCCTGTTGGCCTCGATCCACGCCGGCAAGGTGGTCGACATCCCGCAAGTGGTCTGCGCCCGCTACAACAACTGCCGCGCCGCGCCCAATGCCGGCGAGGTGCCGGTCAGCATCAATGTGACCGCCAGCACGCAGTGGGGGCAGCAGGTCTACGTCACCGGCAACGCACGAGCGCTTGGCAACTGGAACACCGATCTGGGCATTCCGGTGGATGCGGCCAATTACCCGGTATGGCAAAACGGCGTCAACCTGCCGGCGGGCCAGCAGATCGCCTACAAGTACTACCGCAAGAACGCCGACGGCAGCGTCACCTGGGAAAACCTGTCCGGCAACCGCAGCCTGCAGACCCCGGCCAGCGGCAGCCTCAACCTGAATGATCAGGTGAGCTGGTGATCCCGCGCCGCGCCTGGCCTGCCGCCCTGCTCTTGAGCGCGGCGGCGGCCGGCGGCGCGGCCTGGTGGCTGTGGCCGGCGGAGGCGCCTGCGCCTGCGCCGGCTGTAGCCAAGCCCACGGCCGCCCTGCCCACCCAGCCCATCGTCCATTTGCCGACGCCCGTCACGGCATGGAAGCCGCCCAGCCGGCCGGCCCTGCCGCCGGTGAAAAAAGGCGGCAACAGCTGGCGGCCGGAAGCGGCGCCGGTGGTGAACAAGGTGGAAGCCCAGCGCGGCGCGCCGGACATCCCGGACGCGCAGCCGCTGCCCAGACCGCCCGATCCTTGATCGGAGACGCCGCGCCAGGCCCGGGAAACCGGGCCTGTTTCTTGCTTATTCGGCGCGATCACGCCCACAGGAAGAGAAGAAGCAAGATGCCGCAACTGGACATCCTCGCGCTCGACGCCGAGCCCGCAGCCGCCCTGCTGCCGGAACTGGCCGAACTGCTGCACGCCTGCGTGCATGACGGCGCCAGCATCCATTTCGTGCTGCCGTTTTCCCTGGAACGCGCTGCCGCCTTCTGGCGCGACAAAACCCTGCCCGGCGTTGCCGGCGGCGGGCGATTGTTGCTGGCGGCGCTGCTGGATGGCGAACTGGCCGGCAGTGTGCAGCTCGACTGCGACACACCGCCCAACCAGCCTCATCGCGCCGAGGTAGGCAAACTTTTGGTGCATCCGCGCCACCGCCGCCAGGGCATCGCCCGCGCGCTGATGCTTGAACTGGAACGACACGCGCAAGCGCGTGGCCGCAACCTGCTGACGCTGGACACCGCCAGCGGCGACAAGGCCGAGCCTCTTTACCGCTCGCTCGGCTATCAAGTCGCCGGCACGATCCCAGGCTTCGCGCTCGATGGCCGCGGCGAAAAGCTTAATGCCACCACGATCCTGTACAAGATGCTGAACTGAAATTCACCCGCACATGAAAAAGCGGCTTCTCATCCGGAAGCCGCCTCTCAGGTCATGAAAGATGAAGCGCTCAGGGCTTGCGCACGTGCACCACGCCAGTCATATACGGGTGCACGGCGCAGAAATAAGCGTAGTCGCCCTCCTTGTCGAAGACATATTCGTAGCGGTCATCGGTGTCCAGCGCCTTGGAGACAAAAGATTTGTCGCGGCCGGACACCGTATGCGGGACTTCGTCGTGATTGATCCACACTACTTTCGAGCCAGGCGCCACCGTGATTTCCTTCGGCGTGAAGGCGAACTTGCTGATATCCACTACCTGCGGTCCTTTGTCTGCCCAGGCTGCGGCGGCCAGGCAGACGCTCAACAGCCCGCCCATTTTCCAAACATTCATGCCATCTCCCCATCCGGCAGAACTCGGCCGCTGACGGTAAAAAAATCTGAACAGGGTCTCAATGATCGAGCGGCGTATCCACCAAGGTCAGCAGGCTGCTGCCGGGCACCACCGTGATCTGCCGCGTCCCCAGCAGCTTGCCCAGCTCACCGGCCGGCACCTTGACCGGCGCCGGCTCGCCGAATCCGGCTTGCCCCGGCGTCGGCAACGGATAGGCGAGCGAGCGGGCGGTATGGAAAGCGACATGGCCTTCCACCTTCTGCATCACTTGGTGAATATGCCCGTTGAGCACGGTTACCGAACCGAACGGCCGCAGCAGGGCCAGCACTTGATCGGCATCGGCCGTGCCCCAGCCCCACTGTTCATAAATGGTCCACAAGGGGATGTGCGCCAGCACGACTATCGGCGTGGAGCGCGATACGCCGGCCAGATCCTGCTTGAGCCAGGCTAGTTGCTCATCGCCCAGCGCCGCCAGCCGGCTGGTGGAGAAATTCAGCACATTGTTCAGCGCGACGAAATGAACGCCGCCCTGATCGAAGCTGTACCAAGCCCGCCCCTTGCCGTCGTGATCGAAAAACTTCAGATAGCCGGACACGCCGTCATCCAGCGCATCGTGCTCGCCTGGTATGGTGTGCACGCGGTCGACACGGATGTCCTTGAACATCTGTCGGCCCAAGTCGAACTCTTCCGGCTTCGACAAATGGCTGACATCGCCGGTATGCACCACAAAGGCCGGCGACTGACTTAAGGCATTGATATCGGCGATGGCTCGACGCAGGCTGCCCGGCACGTCTGGATTGGCCTCTCGATGGAAGCCCAGATGCGTGTCGCTGATCTGGACGAAGCTGAAACCGTTCGCGCCGCTCCCGGCAGCCCCGGCGGCCTGCGCTTTTGGCACGCCGCCCACCAGCGTCCACACCAGCGCCGCGCCTGACCAAGCCGCCAGACAACCCAGCGTTTCACGGCGGCCGGCATCCGGCGTCTCGTCTTCCGCAACCGATTCGTGTTCTGACATCGCCAGCTCCTATCACCGTCAACTCATGGGGACGCCATTCTCTTGCGACAGGAAGGCGCTGAGCTGGTTGTAGGAGGATGCCATGGCAAGGTCAAGCTTGCCGCGCGCCATGGCCTTGGCCTTGGCCTTGGCCTTGGCCTGAAGTGTCTGCATAGGTGTGAAAACTGTTCTCATTCATTAAAGTCGCAAACAACCATCAAGCTCTAGCAAGGCTTGTAGAGGTCCCGATTCTGATAGATATTGGTCTAGAGTCGAAAACAAAACTGCTTGGGTACAAATATGTCCTAGAAACTATCAATTAAAGTCGAAAACCAAATAACTCATAGCAGCGATCACATTTGATGTAGAATATTGATATAGATTACTAAGCAAAATACAGAGCTTTCGCACTAGATTAACTATTTTCCCTTATAATTATCGTATTCTACCTTGATGTAACACGGACAAGTGGATACTTTGCTCAACTTTTTGAAAACTCCTCATGGAGAAAAAAATAAAACCACCGCCAATCAATTAAGGATATTAAATCATGGACAAGCTAGAATCAACAGATGCCGTGGAGACATCCACCTGCTCAGCCTATGACGCTTATTTTCGCCGAGCAGTCCAAACTGCCAAAGTTGACCCCACTCCTGGCGTGCCACATGAAGAGGCAGAATTGTACTTTTCAAAAAAACGTGCAGAGCTACTGACCGCTTGGTTGACTAAAAGATCAGAGTAGCATTCCCAAGAATAATTCTAATATTGGGAGCCTTGCCTTTATCTGAATCGCACTATCCTCCCAAATATTCGGACATGGCTGGCAGAACTGAGAAATCCAGACGAGTACAGGTTCAGCGAGGACTGTGGTCCGCTATGGCTGCGGCAGATAAGAGGTAGAACACCCTCTGCCTATGAAATATTCACGCTCATATAAAAATTAGGGCACCTCGTAGGGATCCCGACCAAAAGCCACGCGGTTTACAGCATGCAATAGGAGCTCATTATGATCGATGATCCGAATTCCGAAACTTGGTTAACGCTGCTCGTAAGTCGCCAGCTCGAGCAGTGGCTCGTCAAAATGGCTGCTAACCAACAACAGTCTGTAGATGATCTAGCAGCATGATTGCTAGATGCCATGATTTCGAATTGGGTAAACCTTTCTCAAACTAGCTGGACGGTCCCGCTATTTGATGCAGGAGATGTCAGTGATGACGTGTTACTAACAATTTCCAAAGGATTACTGGCTTCTGCAGGCTGGGTTGAAGGTGACAGGCTATCTTTTGAAAATCAAGGTAACGGGACGCTACAGCTAAAAATAACAGGTCACCAAGACGCGGAGCTGGTCAAGATTACCAAAAAATGTGTGGATGATGGGGAGGAATCTGTCGATGTGAACCTAGATGATCTGTAGCGATGGCAGAGCAGATTAATTCATCGACCTTATGATATTAATGACTAAACTCACTTCAATTGAATATCATCGTGCAAGCATCCGGCACCAAGCGAGGTACTTTGTCTGTCTCTTATACACATCTCCTAGCCCACTAGACTCCGCCAATAATCTCGTATTCCGTCTTCTGCTTGAAATACCGGGGGGGGGGGTGGGGTGGGGGGGGGGGGGGGG
>NZ_JAELTR010000004.1:0-151704 GCF_016428945.1 Chromobacterium sp. ASV23 | reverse complement strand
CCCCCCCCCCCCCCCCCCCCCCCCCCCCCCCCCCCCCCCCCCCCCCCCCCCCCCCCCCCCCCCCCCCCTCCACCTCCCCCCCCCCCCCCCCCCACCCACACCTCCGTGCTGTCGTCGGCAGCGTCAGATGTGTATAACCCCCCCCCGTTGGAGGATGTCCCTTCGCTTTTCGGAGGGAGCTAGCACGTCCACAAACTGTGGATATGCCTATGTGTGTCTCACTCCCTGCATTGCAGGATGTCACTTTTACGCCAATGGTGGAAAAGTCCCTAGCCTTGCCACACTCCCCATTGGGGGAAGTCAGAAAAGTGTTCGGAGTCGCACACTTTGAAGGCAATGAAGACATCACTAAGTTTCAGGGATGTCTCGGCGTTTTATGCCGATAGCCTTGCCACACTCTCTCAAATTGAGGAAGTCTCACACTCCCTCCAATGGAGGATGTCAGGTTGATTATGGGGGGATGTCTCGACGTTTTATGCCGACAGCCTCCAGCATACACAAAAGGCATTTCATGCTATTAATAAATATACCATTAAATTAACAAGCACCCATTTCCAATTAGCACACAGTAGCAGAGAACCACTACTCGCAGCGGCCTCTCCACTCCTCTTTACACTCTTTACCCGCATAAATGGCCTCTGACGGCCTTTCTCCCTTACCTCCTGCCACCCTGGCTTGATCTGCCCCAAGACGCTCAAAAATCCTTTATGCGCCGTCCATTCGACTGTGTCTTGCTGCATGAGGCATAAGAGCGCACGACCATCCAAATTCATGACATTGGCAATGCCAGCCCTGCCAACAACAATAAAAAGGAGACCATACCAATATGGCAAGACCAGCCAACACAATCGAGTACCACCCTGCAGCCCATCGGATCGCATTTGAGCAACCCGTATCCAGCATGACCAAAACAGTTTGGCGTGGCTTAGGCAGAATGATCGCTGCTGAATGCAAACGGATCGGAATCGAAATGAATCGAGATGCCATCGAGCGAAAGAGCATCCGGTTTGACGATATCGAGAGAAAGGTTTCAACCCATGCCGTGAAGCCACGCCGGAAGACCGTGCTGAAAACACTGCTAGCCTTGAAGAACCAGCCAATCATGATGACAACCGAAGTCATGAACGTGGTCGGAGTATCGAAAACGACAGCGCTTCAGTTAATGCGGCTGATACCACGGCTTCAGAAAAGGCTTGTAGAAGGCTTCCTGAATTACCGGCTCTGCACGCCTTTAGTTCTAACCCCGATGGAGGAAGAGAAATATCTGGTTTAAATACAATGACTTATGAATAAAGTCCAATCATATAAGGAGCATGAGCGTAGTGAGAGCGACTATTTAAAAGGCTTTGAAAGGTTTTGAAGATACCAGCGCTCCCATATAGAGAGCCTGAAAGCAGCATCAAGAAAACATCTTTGTCAATATCTTCATTAGATATATTTTACAGGCCGTCTAGACGGTTCTGAAAACACCGGAAAGGAGGTGGATAACAACATCATTAAAATCAATCCCAATGACTTTCTTTATAGACCGTCCCTGAGAGACTTTAAAGAAACCTGACAGGAATCTGAAACAGCTTTATAGCTGACACCCGTGTATATCCCTTGTGTTTCACCATATAGTAGTGTTGAACATCAACCGGATAGATCACTTCAGCATCATCCCGTCAATGCCTTTATAGGGATTATTCATCCATATCCCTTGTGTTTCACCGCTAGGCTGATACTAGCACCGCTAGATGCTCTAGCACCACTCCACATAAAGAAGCCATCTCCCACAGCTTCGCCCTTCCAATCTAAAACTCACGTCCATTCAAGCTTGTCGCTTCGAGTGCGCTTCATGCTGCCTACTGGTTTAGGGCACGTGAGGGCATTGAAGCGATGGGACTCTTGAGGCGACAAACTTAAAAGGAAATAAGCCAATGAATACCCAAACCACTACCATCAAGAAAGCCACCAAGACTAAACGCACTGGCAAGAGCCTGATTCATACCGTCAACAATTGCCCTGGTTCCGTAATGGATCAACTCGGAATCACCACAGAGCAAGCAGAGCGCATGATGAATTTACGCCGAGTCTTCCCGCTGGATATTGAAAGCCGGACAGAACCAAACTATGACGCTCGAAAAATATGGGAGAGAATTGGGAAGCCTTATGGTCGATTCCGTAAGTGGGCGGAACAGTACATCAAACCGTTGCAACAGTGCGAAAGGAGAAAGGCACAAATTTGTGCGATTCTAACCCCGACCAAAACGAAGCCACGGCAAGACTACCGACTCTCTCGTGACGTAGCGATGCACCTAGCCATGCAAGCCAATACCAATGAAGGCGAGAACATCCGCCAGTATTTTCTAGATATGGAAGACCTAGCCACCAAACTGATGGTTAACCGATACCAACGGGTGAACTTGATTGCTGAGGCTGACAAAGCGCTGACGCATGCTGCAATGGTCCGACACGGTGAACGGGCTAAAGCTGGCGAAATTGGTAGATCGGCAGTCCAGTATCTCGCCAATGTCGATGTACAAGACATTGCTTCCATGATCGCTGAAGTGCTGTCAGGCTTTCGGGCGGGTGCATGGCGTGAAGTGACCGGGAAAGGCATTCGAGACATCCTGAGCGCTGACGACTTGGACGAATACGCCCGGCTATACAATGTTGCGGAAGCGATCTATGCGGCAGGCCAAGACCTTGACCAGATAAAGGAGGTGTTATCCAAGGCATGCAAACGCCGTGTTGATCCCTGGCAGTATTTGGAGGCTGAACAGTTAGCGGAGATCGAGAAGGCCCACCAAGCCAGAACAGCGGCGAAAATGGAAGAGGAGGCCGTAGAAGAGGACTGGTAAGCGCATCAGGCGTCCCAAGAGACTTGTAGGCCGTGGGGGGAATCTCAAAAATATGCGGCATCCGCGAATGCCCATCTGACATGGAGCGCGCGTGAAAATCCCCCCACGGCCCACCACGTTATGCCAAACAGCTTCAAAGGCCGCCCCTGCTCTTTGGCTTGACGTCGCAGGCCCTCGCGCCCGACCTTGCAGCCTTACACGCCCGCTCAAGCACTAGCTCAAAAGGTACACTCTATGAGCCATAGTCTAGCACCCATCACTTGAATGGATCAAAACTGTTGATTTCATTTTGAGCCATAGCTAGAATGTGAGCCATAGTTTATGAGCCATTTGGAGCAGCAACCATGAGCCAGACCATCGCTTACCTTCGCGTCAGCACGGATGAACAAGACACAGCAGCCCAGCGCAAGACCATCGAGGACCGCTACAAGATCGAGCGCTTCT
Source organism: Chromobacterium sp. ASV23 (assembly GCF_016428945.1). Taxonomy (NCBI): domain Bacteria; kingdom Pseudomonadati; phylum Pseudomonadota; class Betaproteobacteria; order Neisseriales; family Chromobacteriaceae; genus Chromobacterium; species Chromobacterium sp. ASV23. Next base: position 148,417 of record NZ_JAELTR010000004.1, on the reverse strand, counting down.
ATTCCGATGATGGCGTTTCTGGCGCTGTAAAGGCCATGCAGCGACCTGAGTTCAAGGCTTGCTTCGACTATGTGCGGGAAGGCGATACGCTTGTCGTGGCCGCTATAGACCGCTTGGGACGGGATACCATTGATGTTCTGTCCACGGTGGAAGCCCTACAAGCCAAAGGCGTAACCGTGGTATCCATGCGGGAAGGCTTCGACCTGTCTACACCCATCGGAAAGGCCATGCTAGCGATGCTGGCGGCTGTTGCAGAGCTTGAACGGGGCAACATCAAGGCTAGACAGATGGCAGGCATAGAACGCGCCAAGGCTGAAGGGAAGGCGCTAGGCAGGACCAAGACCATCAAGGATGCTGAGGTTAAAGCATGGCGCATGGAGAACGGAGCCAGCATCAAGGCCACTGCTGATCGCTTTGGAATCTCTACGGCCAGCGTGAAGCGGGCTTGTGCTGCTGATTAATAAATAGGCAGCTTATGATCTGTAGCACCACGCCGCAATGCACCAAAGCTAGACTTACAACAGGTACTTCCCGCAGTACCGGAAGTGACACAAAGCAATCGAAAGGCAACCACAAGTGATTGATATTAAACCGATAAAAGCATTTTCAGATAACTATATCTGGCTTTTGCAGCAAGGCGCGCGCGCCGTCGCGGTGGACCCCGGCGAAGCCGCGCCGCTGCTCAGCCATCTGCAGTCGCACGGCCTGCAGCTCGAAGCCATCCTGGTCACCCACCACCACGCCGATCATTGCGGCGGGCTGGCGGAGCTGAAGCAGGCATGGCCGGATGCGATTGTCTATGGCCCACCCGGCATCGCCGGCGTCGACATCCCGCTGATGGAAGGCGACACCGTGTCGCTGAGCATGGGGGAGGCCAGTGTGTTGGCGGTGCCCGGCCACACACTGGACCACCTGGCATATCGGTTTGACGATGCGCTGTTTTGCGGCGACACGCTGTTCGCGGCTGGCTGCGGCAGGCTGTTTGAAGGCACGGCTGCGCAGATGCTGTCTTCGCTGAAAAAACTGGCCGAGCTGCCGCCGCAAACCAAAGTTTATCCAGCGCACGAATATACCTTGTCGAATTTGCGCTTCGCGCTGGCTGCGGACCCTGCCAATCCCGTGCTGGCCATGCGTCTGAGCCGCGATCAGGCGCTGCGCGATCGCGGGCAGCCGACCCTGCCGAGCACCATCGCGCTGGAAACGGCCAGCAACCCTTTTTTGCGCTGCAACACCGCAGGCATCCGCCAAAGCCTGCTGGCACAAGGCGCGCAGGCCGGCGACGACGAGACGGCCGCTTTCGCCCGGCTGCGCGCCTGGAAGGATGTTTTTCGCCCATGAATCGCATGCGAAATAAGTAACTTCACTAGGCCTGGCCACGACTTCCTTTACAGACGGACCGGATAGTCTATTAACAATGAAAGCGCATGAAATTATTTGGTTTTTTGAATTGACACCCCCCATGCGCATGTTTAGCATCAGCCGAAATCTGAATTACGGGCTCGTCTGCATGAAACGCTTCACTCCATTGGCACTTAGCGTGTCTCTCGCATTGCTGTTCGCATCGCCGGCCAAGGCCGCCGCGGTCGATCAGCCACCGGCTTCGCCAGTGGACGAAGCGCAGGCGGCCGGCCTGGACATGATGCTGATGAACTCCAGCCTGCTGCGCAATGGCGACGACGTATGGAAACGCGTGCGCGAAGGCTTCCAGCTGGATGAAGTCAACGCCGACGTGATACGCCGCCAGGAACGCTTCTACGCCAGCCGCCCGGAGTATTTCAAACGCACGCTGGATCGCAGCCGCAAATACCTGTTCCACATCATGAACGAGGTGGAGCGCCGCGGCATGCCGACCGAAATCGCGCTGCTGCCCATGGTGGAAAGCGCCTTTGTGCCCACGGCCAGCTCACGCGTCGGCGCCGCCGGCCTGTGGCAGTTCATGCCGGCTACGGGCCGCCACTACGGACTGGAACAAACCTGGTGGTATGACGGCCGCCGTGACGTGATGGACGCCACCCGCGCCGCGCTGGACTATCTGCAGAACCTGTACGCCCAGTTTGGCGACTGGAACATGGCGCTGGCTGCCTACAACTGGGGCGAAGGCAATCTGGCCCGCTCCATCGCCAGGGTGCAGGCCACGGGCCAGACTCCGACCTACGAAAACGTCCGCATGCCGAACGAGACGCGCAACTACGTGCCCAAGCTGCTGGCGGTGCGCAATATTCTGGCCAACCCGGAAAAGTACGGCGTCCATCTGGATAAATTCCCCAACAAGCCCTACTTCGTCGCCGTTTCCACCGGCAAGCACATGAACATCGACATCGCCGCCAAGCTGGCGGGGATTTCCGTGGCAGAGTTCAAAGAACTGAATCCGGCCTTCAACCTGCCGGTGTTCGCGTACAAAGCCGGCCGCCAGATGCTGCTGCCGGCCACCAAGGTCGACAAATTCCAGGCCAATCTGGATAAATGGGACAAACCCCTGCTGACCTGGGAAGTGTATCTGCCCAAGGGCGACGAAAGCCCGACGGCCATCGCCAGCCAGCACGGCATGAGCACCAGCCAGCTGCTGGCGGCCAACCGCATCGGCGGCAACACGCTGAAGGCCGGGCAGCCGGTCTTAGTGGCGATGAACCCGCGCTTGAATGACGGCCAGTCGCTGGAGTCGGTGGATACGCCGCTGCCGGACACATCGGCAGGCCAAACGATGCTGGCCAAGGCAGATGACCTTTCCGCCACGCCTATCCAAGTCGCCGCTGCGGCGCCGGCACAACAGAATACCTTGATCGCACAAGCTGCCCAGCCCGCTGAACCGGCCGTCGCCCCTGCTGTCGAGATCGACGCCAGCAAAGCTGCTCGCCAGACAGTCGTGATCGCCAGCGCGACAAACGATGATGCCGCCCCGGCCCGCTCGCTGACCACCCGCAGCCTGGACAGCTACACCGTCGCCAGCGGCGACACGCTGTACAGCATCGCCCGCCGCAGCAACCTGAGCGTGGACGAGCTGAAAGCCTTGAACCAGCTGGATGGCAATCTGGTGCAGGTGGGCCAGCAATTGCGCCTGAAAACCCCTGCCGCCACGGACTTCCAACTGGCGAGCAATGCCAGCAGCGCAGGTTCCGATCCGGCGCTGATCAAGGTCAGCGACAATCGCTCGCAAGCGTCTGCGCACAGCACCGAATACGTGGTCCAGCGCGGCGATACCCTGTACAGCATCGCCCGCCGCTTCGGCGTCAGCCACTATGACATCCACCGCCTGAACGGCAGCCGCCAGACTAGCCATCTGCAGCCGGGGCAAAAGGTCAAGATCGTCGGCCTGTAACCGCGACAGTGCAAAAAAAATGGCCCGGAGACTCCGGGCCATTTGCTTTTTACACTTAGCGTCGCCAACCGCGCCTCGCTGCGCCGCTCTGCAAAGACAGTACACCAGCGATCGGCTCTTAACGCCGGCGCGATCCGCTCAGCCGCCGCACCAAACTGCGCGCAGGCGGCGGCGCCTCGATCAGCCGCGGCAGAATCTCCTGCAACTGGTATCGCAACGCCTCCACCGTCAACGACAGCTCCGCCACCAGCCAGTGGCAATGCGTGGGCTGGCGCATGCGCGCCGGATTGTCCGCCTCTGGCAGCGGATCGGCCAGCAGCTGCGGCTGATTGAATCGCAAGGCATGCGCGGCGCGCAACAGCGTGCGGACAATCGCCCGTCGCGGCGAGCGATCCTCGGCCAGCGCCGGGGTGGTGGCGGCCACCTCGTCCATCCGGTCCAGCAGCGTCCAGATGCCGCGCTGACAGCGCTGCACTTGATCCAGCTGGCGATGCGTCAAGGCCGCCTCCTGCGTCACCGCGGCCAACAAGCCGCGCATGCGGATCAAGCGCGAGTTGAACTGATCCAGCGCCGCATCGCCCTCTACCGGCAAACGGCGCGCGATGCGGTTGTACAGCAAGGCCGCCTCACGCAGATTATCGGCCAGCAGGAAACGCCAGCTGTCTATCGCGCGCAGCGGCAGCGTGGCGGCGGCAGCCATGCCGATCAGCGAACCAATCAGCACATTGCAGCTGCGCCATAGCGCCTCGTTGATCGATTCGTCACCCAAACCGCCGACGATCACCAGCGTGATGCCGGTCAGCAGCGCCAGATAGCCGCCTTTGCCTTGGGCATGCCAACTGCTCAGGGCAATCACCAGCAACATCCAGCCATAACACAGCCAAGGCGAGACGCCATGCAGCAGGATGGCGATCAGGCCTGCCAGCGCGCCCAGCAGGGAGCCACCCATCCGCTCCAGCGCCTTGCGCCGCACCCCACCCCAATGCGGCACGCCGCCCAGCACGATCAATATCGTCACCAGCATCCAGCCGCCGTGCGGAATGCCGCTGAATACCACCAGCGCCAAACCCAGCAGGAAAGCCAGCAACACGCGCAGCACATGCACCTGGCGCGCGTAACGGTTCAGGTAGTACGGCACCACCAGCACCCGCCAAGGATGTTGCCATCGGTTCATCGCGCTACTCCGGATTGCGGCTGTCCAGCCAGATCGTCACCGGGCCATCATTGACCAGGCTGACTTGCATGTCCGCGCCGAACACGCCCGTCGGCACCGGTTTGCCGAGCGCGGCCGACAACTCCGCGACGAAGCGCTCGAACATCGGCTGTGAAATTTCGCCGCGCGCCGCGCGCGAATACGATGGGCGATTACCCTTTTTCACGCTGGCATACAAGGTGAACTGACTAACCGCCAAAGCCTCGCCGCCGCAATCCTGCAGGCTGCGGTTCATCACGCCCGCTTCGTCGTTGAACACGCGCAATTGGCTGATCTTGCGCACCAGCCACTCGATATCGGCGGCGCCATCGGCCTCCTCCACCCCCACCAGGAGCAGCAAACCGCCGCCGATCTCGCCCGTGGTTCTGCCGTCCACCGTCACCGCGGCGCGGCTCACTCTCTGCACCAATACCCGCATGCCAACTTTTCCATGATTGATTGATCGCTTCCATTCTATCCAAATCCGCCGCGGCGGACGCTACCCGCCCGGCTTCCGGTACAATAGCCGTCCCACTCGCCAAGGATGAGCTGCATGTTGATGGTGATTTCTCCGGCCAAAACGCTGGACTACCAAACGCCCCCCGCCGTGAACCGCTACAGCCAGCCGGATCTGCTCGACCACAGCGCCGAGCTGATCCGGGTGTTGCGGCAGAAAAGCCCGCTGGATATCGCCAAGCTGATGGACATCAGCGACACGCTGGCCACCTTGAATGTCGGCCGTTATGCCGACTGGCAGCCCTCATTCACACCGGCCAACGCCAAGCAGGCGGTCTACGCCTTCATGGGCGATGTCTACGAGGGGTTGGACGCCGCCTCGCTGAGCGAGCGCGCCATCGATTATCTGCAAGCCCATCTGCGCATCCTGTCCGGCCTATACGGCGTATTGCGTCCGCTGGACCTGATGCAGGCTTATCGGCTGGAAATGGGCACCCGGCTGGCCAACAGCCGCGGCAAGAATCTGTATGAGTTCTGGGGCGAAATCGTCACCGGCAAGCTCAACGAGCAGCTGGAAACCCTGGGCCAGCGCACCCTGGTCAACCTGGCCTCCGACGAGTACTTCAAGTCGGTCAAACCCAAGGCCTTGAACGCCGCCATCATCACGCCGGTGTTCCAGGACAAGAAAAATGGCCAGTACAAGATCATCAGCTTCTACGCCAAACGCGCGCGCGGGCTGATGGCGCGCTGGGCGGCGGAACGCGGCGTGACCAATCCGGAGCAGCTGCGCGGCTTCGACAGCGAGGGCTATGCCTTTGATGCCGCGGCCTCAGGCGAACTCACCTGGGTATTCCGCCGCGATCATGCCTGATTAGCCCAATCCAAACATCATCATTATGATCATGCTTTTATTCGAAAAGACAAAAGCATGATCGCCACCCGCCTTGCCAATCCGGCCGACACTGCGGCGCTGGCCGAGTTGTTCTACCGGATAGACCTGCACTATTTCGGCCCCAAGCGGGCCAATCGCGAAGCTGCGCTCCGCTATGTGGCGCGCAACCTGTTCCAACCTCACTGCGGGGTACAGGTCATGCTGGCGGAGCGAGATGGCCAAGCCATCGGCCTCGCCACTTTCTCCCTGCTTTATCCGGCGCCGGAATACAGCGGCCAGCTGTATATGAAAGACCTGTTCACGCTTGAGGAAGCCCGTGGCAGCGGCGCCGGCAAGGCGCTGCTGCGCGCGCTGGCCCAGACGGCCGTCCACCACGGCTGCCTGCGGCTGGATTGGACCGCAGAACGGGGCAACCAGGCCGCTGTGGACTTTTATCATCACATCGGCGCACGCATCGTCGAGGACAAAATTTACTACCGGATTGACGGCGCAGTGCTGCGCGCTTTCGCCGAAGCAAGCCTTTGATCCGCCACGCTACATTTGTTCACACTTCCGTGCGATGAAAATCGGTTACAGCATGCCTAACTTTGACTAAACGCATGCCAAACGAATTTCACCCTCCCTACAATCGATTGTTCCGATTGCAAGCGATAGGCGGGAGTCGTTGAATGAAAAAGAATTTCCCGGTCACGGGAATGGAGCGGCGTTTTGAAAGCGGGCTGATCGTCTCCAAAACCGACCTCAAAGGCATCGTCACCCACGTCAACGACGCCTTTGTCGAAATCTCCGGTTTCAGCCGGGAAGAGCTCTTGGGCAGCAGCCACAACATCGTCCGCCATCCTGACATGCCGCCCATCCTGTTTGAAGACCTCTGGCGCACCTTGCAGCGGCAATCGCCCTGGCGGGGCCTGGTCAAGAACCGCTGCAAAAACGGCGACCACTACTGGGTGGACGCGCTGGTGGTGCCGGTCAGGGAGGAAGGACAATTGACCGGCTATATGTCGGTCCGCTCGCCGGCCCGGCGCGAGGCCGTCGCCCAAGCGGAGCGCCTCTACCCCCAATTGCTGCAAGGCGCCAGCCTGCCGCGGCGCCAACGTCATGGCGTGGAAGAAAACATGATGCGCCGCCTCTTCGCCGCCGCCTTATTCCTCGCCTTGCTCAGCCAGGCCGCGCTCGCCGGCAATGCCGCCGCCTGGCTGGCGGGCGGCCTGGGCGCGCTGATGGTCGCGCTGTGGCAGGGTTTCGAGCTATGGCGCGGCCAGCGCCAGCGCCAACTGCTGCAGGCATGTGAAAACATCGCGGAAGGCCGCCTCGACCAGCCCTTGTCCATCAACGGGCGTGGCGAAAGCGGCAGGCTGGAAAGCGCGCTGGCCTGCATGCAAGTGCATTTGAAGGTGGTGATAGACGAACTGCAGATGACGGCCCGCGACTTGGAACAGGATGCGAAGCACCTGAATGGCACCTTGCATGGCGTGGTTGAGCGCGTGGCAGCCGGCGCAGGCAATGTGGACAGCATGTGCGCGGCCATCGAACAACTGTCCAGCTCCATCGAGCAAGTGGCCAGCCATGCCGGCGACACTGCCAAGCTGAGCCAGTCATCCAGCACCACGCTGAGCCACAGCGCTGGCCAAATGGCCTTGGCCAGCGAACTCAGCGCCGCCACCGTCGACACCGTCAACCGCGCGCAGGACTCGATCCAGTCGCTGACCGGATCGATAGGCAGCATCAACCAGGTAGCGCAGGCCATTCACGAGATCGCGGAGCAAACCAACCTGCTGGCATTGAATGCCGCCATCGAAGCCGCCCGCGCCGGCGAAACGGGCCGCGGCTTCGCCGTGGTGGCGGACGAGGTGCGCAAACTGGCGGAACGCACCAGCATCAGCACAGGAGAAATCAAGCAACTGGTGGCGAGGGTGCGCCAGGCATCCGACGCCAGCGTGGAAGCGATGCACAGGGTGTGCAATGAGACCCACGCTGGCAGCACGGCGCAGCAGGAAACCCATGCCCGGCTGGAAGACATTCTGGCAGCGGTCCATCGCGTCAGCGCCATGATGCAGGATATCGCCGCCACCAATAGCCAGCAGTCGGCTACCGCCAACCAGTTGACGGGACAGATGCAGGACATCGTCCAACAGCTGGAAGCCACGCATCGCCACATCGACAACGCGCATGGCACCGTGTCCGACTTCAATCGCCGGGCGCAGCGCCTCAGCCGCATGGCTGCGCATTTTCAGCTGGATGGCCAGGACGCGTGAAGCGCGGCAGAAATGCAAAAAACCGAAGCCTAAGCTTCGGTTTTTTGTTTTTGGTTGCGGGGGCAGGATTCGAACCTACGACCTTCGGGTTATGAGCCCGACGAGCTACCAGACTGCTCCACCCCGCGTCTGAAATCTGTTCTGCGCTGTGTTTCGTGCAGAGGAGTGAACTATAAGCCAATCCATCCGGCGCGTCAATACTTTCAACTAAAGAATTTTAAACGACCGCTCCACGGCCCATTCATACTCTTTAACAGATGCCAACCCCAAACACATAAGCCATCAACAAAAGCGCGCTACATTGACATCGTGGTCGGCAGCGTAGCGAAAGCGACTCTGCTCTGCCTCTTGGTTGAACTGCCATTTGACCGAGCGTGCGAAACGACCTTGTGCATTTTGACGGGTGTTGCAATCTGTTCGCGACTGCCAGCGTGGGCAGAACGGCGATGCCTGTTCTCCTAAGTGTTCATCACGGAACTTCGGGCCGCTTTATGCGGCCCTCTTTTTTTGTCTAGTCACTTAAGAGAAGGCAGCCAGTATACCCGTATTGGATAAGCAGTGCCAAGCCTGCCCGCTATGCCGCCCATGCCGCTTGGCGATCCCCCATGCGGCGGCGCAGCAACCACGTCACCGCCATCAGGCCGCCATACACGGCATAACTGATCCACGGCAACACCAGAATCGAACGCTCCACCGGCCAATGCCAGGCCAGCCAGCTGCGCAGCAGCATCTCCAATACCAGGCCGCATCCCCACAAAACCGTCATCGCGCGCATGCCGCGCCGGAACTGCGCCTGTTGCCACAACCGTTCGCAGTGCGCCCGGCCCTCCTCATGCTGACGTTCAATCGTAGCGCGCGCCAGGTAAAACACCAGCGGCCTGGGCAATAGCAGCGACAACAGAAAAGCCACGCCGAACAAGCCGGACAGCAGCGACTCCCGCAGCAGCAGCATTTTCTCGCTCCCGCCCAGCGCCATGGCCGCCAGAGACAATGCGATGCCCAGCAAGACCATCATGCTCAGCGCATCGACCCGACGATCGCGCCACAGCTCCCAGCCGCTCCACAACAAGGGCGGAACGGCGGACAGCAATAAGCCGCCCATTTCGCCCCAGTGCGGCTTGCCCCAGCGATAACACAACCAGGGCAGCAGGAAATTGACGATCAACTCCAGCAGCAATCGGCTTCGGCGCGCCATGGCAACCCCTTAGGCTAAAACCGTCAAATTGCCGTTTTTCCATGCCGGCGTCAACAAAAGCGAAGCCCCGCGAGAGCGGGGCTGGTTTTCCTTTTGCCCACGCGGGGCCGAACACGATATCAGGCTGCGGCCTGGATGAACCCATTGGCGGGATACATCGCGCTGGCCATGCCCAGCGCGGACCGGAACGTCACTTCGAACATCTTGCCGACCTGGCGGATGCTGACCACTTCGTAGTGGACAACGCCACCGCTGTCTTTGTATTCGAACACCTTGTAGCCGGGTTTCAGTTGCGAAATCTTCATTATGGTTTCCTTATTCTTTTTTTAAACAAAACAAGCGCATATTTAGGTTTTTTAGTCACTATCGGCTGAGGAAAGTTCCCGTACCGACAGCTTGCCGGCACAGACCGACAGTAGCAGGCCACGATGACAGCACCGTTAAGGCCCTGCCCTCCGCATCTTGATCCCGCATGCCTTGAATTGCCGCGCGCCTGGATTCAGGCGCAGTGGGAGGCAGACATGGACAGTCTCAAGCAGCGCGGGAGCGCTGCTTATCAGAAAGCAAAACCCCAGCTACCAATATGGTCGCTGGGGCCGCGTTAGCCAAGCTGGATTAACTTAACTGGTAATGCTACTTATTTACCATGATCTAGATCAAAAGCGCTAGCTGAGATTGGTCAGCCGACGCGCATGCCAGGCTTCACGCCGGCATCCACGTCCAGCAGGAACAGGCCTTCGCTGTCGTCCACGCCGGAAGCGCAGACGATCATGCCTTGCGACACGCCGAAGCGCATTTTGCGTTCTGCCAGATTGGCGACCACGATCACGTGGCGGCCCACCAGCTTTTCCGGCTCCTGATACGCCTTGCGGATGCCGGAGAAGATGTTGCGCTTTTCAAAGCCCAGGTCGACGGTGAACTGCAGCAGCTTGTCCGAGCCTTCGACGAAATTGCATTCCAACACCTTGCCGACGCGCAGGTCCAGCTTGGCGAAGTCGTCGATCTTGATGGTTTCGGCCAGCGGTTCGTGGGCGGCTGCTGCCGGGGTATCTTGGGTAGCTTGCATATTCTGTTTGTTCGCTTCTATCAGTTTGTCGATCAGCGCCGGGTCGATGCGCTGCATCAGGTGCTGGTAGGCTTGGATCTTCTTGCCCAGCAGCAGGGTTTGCGCGTCGCTCCAGGATAGCGGCGCCACGTCGAGGAAGGCTTCCACGCCTTCGGCCAGCTTGGGCAGCACCGGCTTCAGGTAGATGGTCAGCAGGCGGAAGGCGTTGATCAGCACGGTGCAGACTTCCTGCAGGCGCGCGTCCTGGCCTTCCTGCTTGGCCAGCTCCCACGGCTTGTTGGCGTCCACGTAGCCGTTGACCACATCGGCCAGCGCCATCACGTCGCGCAGCGCCTTGGCGTATTCGCGCGCCTCGAAGGCGGCGGCCAGCTCGTCGGCGGCGGCTTGCAGCTTGGCCAGGATGTCCATGTCCGCCACGCTGGCGGCCAGCTGGCCATCAAAGCGCTTGGCGATGAAACCGGCGGAGCGGCTGGCGATATTGACGAACTTGCCCACCAGGTCGGAGTTCACCCGCGCCACGAAGTCGTTCAGGTTGAGGTCGATGTCCTCGATGCGGCCGTTCAGCTTGGCGGCGATGTAGTAGCGCATCCATTCCGGGTTCAGGCCACAGTCCAGATAGCTCTTGGCCTGGATGAAGGTGCCGCGCGACTTGGACATCTTCTGGCCGTCCACGGTCAGGAAGCCGTGGGCGAACACGCCGGTCGGCGCGCGCAGGCCGGAGTAGTTCAGCATCGCCGGCCAGAACAGCGCGTGGAAGTACAGGATGTCCTTGCCGATGAAGTGATACATCTCGGTCTGGCTGTCCTTGGCGAACCACTCGTCGAAGTTCAGGTTCAGACGCTCGCACAGATTCTTGAAGCTGGCCATGTAGCCGATGGGCGCGTCCAGCCAGACGTAGAAATACTTGCCCGGCGCGCCCGGAATCTCGAAGCCGAAGTACGGCGCGTCGCGGCTGATGTCCCAATCCTGCAGGCCGCCGCCTATCCACTCGTTCATCTTGTTCAGCGATTCCGGCTGCAGATGCGGCTGCTCCACGCCGTCGCTGCGCTTGCTGCTGCCGCTGGTCCACTGCTTGAGGAAGTCGGCGCACTCGCCCAGACGGAAGAAGTAGTGCTCGGAAGTCTTCAGCACCGGCTTGGCGCCGGACACTGCCGAGTACGGATTCTTCAGCTCGGTCGGCGCATAGGTGGCACCGCACACTTCACAGTTGTCGCCGTATTGATCCTTGGCGGAACATTTCGGGCACTCGCCCTTGACGAAACGGTCCGGCAGGAACATCTGCTTTTCCGGATCGAACAGCTGTTCGATGGTGCGGCAGGCGATCTTGTCGTCGGCCTTCAGCGCCAGGTAGACCTGCTCCGCCAGCGCCTTGTTTTCCGGGCTGTTGGTGCTGTAGTAGTTGTCGTGGCCGATCAGGAAGCCCTGCGAATCGGCAAGGTGCAGCTCGCGCACCTCGTTCACCAGCTGCTCGGGAGTGATGCCGCGCTTCTCGGCGGCCAGCATGATGGGCGCGCCGTGGGTGTCGTCGGCGCACACATAGTAGCATTCGTGTCCGCGCATCTTCTGGAAGCGCACCCAGATGTCGGTCTGAATCTGCTCCAGCATGTGGCCCAGGTGCAGCCCCGCGTTGGCGTAAGGCAGCGCGCTGGTCACCAGAATCTTGCGTTTGGTCATTCGGATCATTCCCTGATTGGCAATTTCAAGCGATCGATTATAGAGACAGAACGGGCGGGCGGCCAACGCCGACTACGCCCTATCAAAAGCACAAGCCCGGAACGCTGGGCGGCCGGGCTTGTGAACATGGCGATGATAAAGATCAGGCGCCTTGGCTGGCCAGCACGCCCTGCGGCTCGGCCGGCGCGGCGCGCTCGGCCATGGCGATGCCGACCATCTTGCGGCCCAGCATCACATAAAGCAGCGAGAAGCACAGCGCCAGCACGGTATAGCCGCCCAAGCCTGTCGCCTGGTAAACCTGGCGGAACAGCTCGATGCCCACCGCGTAGCCGGCCATCGACAGCATGCTCATGCTGGCGGAAATCGTGCCGCGGCCGGCCGCGTCGCACGACATCAGCGCAAAGCGGTACAGCACGCCGAAGGCCATGCCCTCGCCGAAGGCCATCAGGCTCATGCCGGCCACCATCCAGTATTGCGGCACGGACGAGAACGCCACGCCGGCAGCCATCAGCGCCAGACCGCCAACGATGGGCCACATGCCCACCAGCGCGGAGCGGCCCAGCGGCCAGCGGTCGGCGATCACGGCCAAAGCCAGGTTGCCGGCGATCAGGCCGCCGAACACCGGGATCTGCATCAGGCCGTACTCCACCGTGCTCATGCCCAGATCGCGCACCAGCAGCACCGGCGACAGCGCGATCCAGCCCATCAGCGGCAGCGCCAACAACGGAATGCACAGCGCGGAAAGCACAAAGCGGCGATGGCCGAACACTTTCATATAGTCGCGGCCCATGCGGGACAGCGGCAGCTTTTCATGGCTGGGCTGAACGGTTTCCGGCATGCGGAAAAATAGGCCAAGCAAAGCCAGCAGCGACAACGCCGCGATGAACAGGAAGCCGCTGCGCCACGGCGCCAGCTCGATCAGGGCCGCGCCGGCCAGCGGGCCGACCAGCGGCGCGATCAGCGCCACATTGGCCATCAGCGCCGTCACACGCACGGCGGCGGTTTCCTCGAACGACTCCTGCAGCGAGGCATAGCCGACGGCATTGATGAAGCACAGGCCTATGCCCTGCAGCAGGCGCAGCGCGATGAAGGCTTCGATGGAGCTGACCAGATAAGTGGCCAGGCACATCACGGTGAAGTAAGCCACGCCGAACAGCAGCACCGGACGGCGGCCGATGCGGTCGGATAGCGGGCCGGTCAGCCAGGCCAGCAGCGCGCCGCCGGCCAGAAAGGCGGTCATCGAGGCCGGCGCCCAGGAAGCGTCCACCAGAAATTCGCGGGTGACGGAGAGCATGGCCGGCTGCACCATATCGTTGCAGATGTAGACGGCGAATTCGAACAGGACCAGGGCCAGCGGGAACAGCAGGTTGGACCAGGTGAGTTTGGCGTGTTTGGACTGCATAAAGCGGGAAATGCCTTTCTTTGACAAAGAACAGGGCCCGCGGCCTGACGGGGCCGAGCCTTGGGGGCGCTAGCACCGCGCCGGGAAAACCGGCCATTTTACGCCAGCAGCCGGTTTATATCAAAAAAAACTGATAGACATCAGCCGCTTCCGAGCGGCATCCTTCCGTTTCGCCCTCTGACAAACGAGGCGCTCAGGCGCGATACCCCGCGCACGACGCCGCAATCCGGCGTAAAATACGCGCAAACATCCATCGCGTACCCAGCATGTTCTCCAAACTCACCCGGCTATTCGGCGGCCAAGCCGACGCGGCCAAGCAGAACGAAATTATGGCACAGCTCGAAACTCAGATCCTGGATACCCTGAAGCCGCTGCTCGACGCCAACACCGGCAAGAGCTATATCGCGGCCAAGAATGTCAAAAACCTGCAATGCGGCGACGCCGAAATCAGCCTGGACGTGGTGCTGGGCTATCCGGCCAAGAGCCAGTTCGACCTGATCCGCCAGCAGTTTGAACAGGCTCTGGCACCGCTGGCGGCGGGCCGCGCCGTCACAGTCAAGGTCTCCAGCCAGATTGTCAGCCACTCCGCCCAGCGCGGCGTGCCGCTGTTGCCGGGCGTGAAAAACGTGATCGCCGTCGCCTCCGGCAAGGGCGGCGTCGGCAAATCCACCACCGCGGCCAACCTGGCTTTGGCGCTGTCCGCCGAGGGCGCGCGCGTCGGCCTGCTGGACGCCGACATCTACGGCCCGTCGCAGCCCTTGATGATGGGCCTGCAAGGCCAAAAGCCGGAAGCGGTGGACGGCAAGCTGATCCCGCTGTCCAATCACGGCGTGCAGACCATGTCCATCGGCTATCTGGTTGACCCGGACCAAGCCATGGTATGGCGCGGCCCGATGGTCAGCCAGGCGCTGCAGCAGCTGCTCAACGACACCCGCTGGGACGATCTGGACTATCTGGTCATCGACATGCCGCCGGGCACCGGCGACATCCAGCTGACGCTGTCGCAAAAAGTGCCGGTCACCGGCGCGCTGATCGTCACCACGCCGCAGGACATCGCCCTGCTGGACGCGCGCAAGGGCGTCACCATGTTCCAGAAGGTGGGCGTGCCGATTCTGGGCCTGGTGGAAAACATGGCCATCCACATCTGCTCCCACTGCGGCCACGCCGAGCACATCTTCGGCGAAGGCGGCGCGGCCAAGATGGCGCAGGACTTCGGCGTGGAGCTGCTGGGTTCCTTGCCGCTGGACCTGGCCATCCGCCTGGCGGTGGACGAAGGCAAGCCCAGCGTGGCGGCCGACCCTGCCGGCAAGCCGGCCGAGCTGTATCGCGCCATCGCCCGCCGCGTGGCGGTCAAGGTGGGCGAAAAGGCCCAGGACTTTTCCGGCAAGTTCCCCAAGATCGTCATCCAAAACAACTGAGCGGCAACATGATTGCGATGTACGACTCCGGCCTGGGCGGGCTGTCGGTATGGCGCGCGGTGCGCGCCGCCCTGCCCGGCTGGCCGATCACCTATCTGGCAGATCAGGCCTATTGCCCGTACGGCCCGCGCAGCCGCGAGGAAATCATAGACCGCGCGCTGACCGTGGGCCGCTACCTGATCAGCCAGGGCGCCACCATCCTGGTGGTGGCCTGCAATACCGCCACCACCGCCGCCATCACCGCGATGCGCGAGGAATTCACGCTGCCCATCGTCGGCATCGAACCGGCGATCAAACCGGCGGCGGCGATGAGCCGCACCGGCCGCATCGCCGTGCTGGCCACCGAATACACGCTGGCCAGCGACCGCGTCAAAACGCTGCTGGACGCGCATGCCGGCGACGTGGACGTGCTGCGCCGCGCCGGCCACGGCTGGGTGGAGCAAGTCGAAGCCGGCGAGCTGTCCGGCGAACGCACCCGCGCGCTGGTTCGCCGCGTGGTGGAGCCGCTGATGGGCGAAAACATCGACCACATCGCCTTGGGCTGCACCCACTATCCTTTCCTGGAGCCGCTGATCCGCGAAGTCACCGGCGATGCGATCAGGCTGTACGATCCAGCCGAGGCCATTGCCCGCCGCGTCGGCGAATTGATCCGCCAGCACGGCTTCGACAGCCAGGCCGATGGCTACTGCCGCTTCATCACCACGGCGGAAGACGCCGGCGAAATGGCCTTGCGCCTGCCGCAACTGATAGGCCAGCCCTTCCCGGTGGAATCCGTGCCGCTGGCCTGACTGGGCTCTGCCCAAGCTACAGGCAGCAGGCTAGAATCATGCCGTTTCCCTTCGCCACCGGACAAAATCGTGAAAACCACATCTCTACTGCTCTTGCTGGCGGCCTTCAGCCTGCCGGCGCTGGCCCAGCCGTCCTGTACCGACGTCGCCGCCCAGGCCAATCGCCAAAGCGGCAACAAGCTCGACACGGCGGAGCTCAGCGACGCTCTGCTCAGCCTGAACCGCGACGGCCGCCTGCCGGACAAGTTCGTCACCAAGCGCCAGGCGCAGGACGCCGGCTGGAAGCCTGGCCGCAGCCTGTGGAGCGTGCCGGCGCTGAAGGGCAAGTCCATCGGCGGCGACCGCTTCGGCAATTACGAAAAACGGCTGCCGGCCGGCAAGTGGCAGGAAGCCGACCTGAACTATAAAGGAGGCAAGCGCGGCGCCTACCGGCTGGTATTCAGCAAGCAAGGCCTGCGCTATGTCAGCGTCGATCACTACAACAACTTCATCGAGGTGGCGCCATGCCGCTAACCGTGTGCGAACTGCATCACATCCGCAGCCTGGATCAATTGTTCGACGAACTCAGCCGGCAGCTGAAGCTGCCTGGCCATTTCGGCCGCAATCTGGACGCCCTGTATGACAGCCTGGCCAACGACGTGGCTGGTCCGTTCGAGCTGGTTTGGCGCGATACGGCCGAGGCGCAAAAGGCTTTAGGCGCCGACACCTACGCCACCATTCTGGAAATCCTGGAAACCGTGGCGGAAGAGCGTGGGGACATTACGCTGGACATCCACCACTGAGCGTCGGCGATGTTGTCGACACACTACACGGGCAGCTCGCGCTGCCCTTTTTATTGCGCAAAAGACGCCAAAAACCCAAAAATCATTTTTCGGAAAGCCATAAAAATCCGAAAGCATGAAAAAACGCAAAGCACATTCGAATGTGAAAAGCAATTACTGAAATCCTGCCAAGACAAGTTTCGACTAACGCACTATAATCGCTTCCCTTCGGCCGGCCCCGCCTGTCTGACAAAACAGGCGCCAATCCCGCAATCGCGGGCTAAAAACAATAATGCCTCCGGCCGAATATGGCGCAGCAAGCCTACCCTCCGGCGCGCATTCGTAACTACCCCGCCACACGAATGTCATGTTACGAAAACGCTACGCTCGTTTTGAATCGTCTCAAAAGGCAGGAACAACTCAATGAAGTCAAAAAAACTCACGGCCTTGATCCTGGTCGGGATGCTGCTGGGCATCCTGGTGGGCTATCTCTTCCGTCAACACGCTGGTGACGACGCCGCCGCGATCAAATCCTTCGTCGACGGCATGTCCATCCTCACCGATATCTTCCTGCGGCTGATCAAGATGATCATCGCCCCGCTGGTAATCTCCACCCTGGTGGTCGGCATCGCCAAAATGGGCGACGCCAAATCGGTGGGCCGCATCGGCGGCAAAACCATGGGCTGGTTCATCGGCGCCTCGCTGGTCTCGCTGACCCTGGGCCTGATCATGGTCAACATCCTGAAGCCGGGCGTGGCGCTGAATCTGCCGCTGCCTGACCTGCACGCCGACTCCGGCATCAAGGCCGGCGCCCTTTCGCTGAAGGACTTCGTCACCCACGCCATTCCCAAGAGCGTGTTCGAGGCGATGGCCAACAACGAAATCCTGCAAATCGTGATCTTCTCGGTCTTCTTCGGCAGCGCGATGGCCGCGCTGGGCGATCGCGCCAAGGCGCTGATCGACGTCATCGACGTCGTCGCCCACGTCATGCTGAAGGTCACCAGCTATGTGATGAACTTCGCCCCGCTGGCGGTGTTCGGCGCCATTGCCGCCACCGTGGCCAAGGAAGGCCTGTCCATCCTCGGCACCTACGGCAAGTTCATGGCCCAGTTCTACATGTCCATCGGCATCCTGTGGGCGCTGTTGATCGCCGTCGGCGTGCTGATCGTCGGCCCGCGCCTCTTGCACCTGATGGGCATGATCAAGGAGCCGCTGCTGCTGTCGTTCACCACCGCCAGCTCCGAAGCCGCCTACCCGAAGACCCTGGAACAGCTGGAACGCTTCGGCGTATCCAACAAGATCGCCAGCTTCGTGCTGCCGATGGGCTACTCGTTCAACCTGGACGGCTCCATGATGTACTGCACCTTCGCGGTCATCTTCATCGCACAGGCTTACGGCATCGACCTGACGCTGGCGCAGGAAATCTCCATGCTGCTGATCCTGATGCTGACGTCCAAGGGCATGGCCGGCGTGCCGCGCGCCTCGCTGGTGGTGATCGCCGCCACGCTGGCACAGTTCAACATCCCGGAAGCCGGCCTCCTGTTGTTGTTGGGCATCGACCACTTCCTAGACATGGGCCGCTCCGCCACCAACGTGGTGGGCAACTCCATCGCCACCGCCGTGGTCGCCAAGTGGGAAGGCGAGTTGAAGCGCCACTAAGCGCGCTTTGCGCTTAGCGACGCCGCTGCCAAGGCAGCCATGCCGTTCACTTCCTGGAGTGAACGGCATTTTTTATGGCTGAAAGATGGATTGCGCCGGCGCTTGCCGGCATAGGCAGAAGCCTAACGCACCACCTGGAAGGGCAGTTGATAAGCATCCTTGCCGTGGCGGACTTCCACCAGCCAGGCGCGGCTGCCGCTGACGCACATCGGCAGCGTCACCGTCGCCTTCCAGTCGGCGCCATCGCGGACGAAGGTATAACGGTTGAATCCCATGTCCATGTCCGGCATGGTGAAGTCCGCCGTCGGCGGCGCGGCCGCCGCCGTGCCCTGCAGCCTAACCACAAACGGCTTGCCATGTTCGGGCGCGCTGTCGAAACGCAAACCGCCGCCGCCCGGCAAGGCGCAGCTGCCGCGCGAGGGATCGCAAGTTAAACGCTGCGCCGCCTGCGCCGCCGGCTTGTGGTTCAAATACCAGAAAATCAGGCTGGCCTTGATGGCGCCGAACGCAATCAGCGCCACACCCAGGATCAGCAGCTTGCGCTGCCTGGCCGTCATCGCCACGCCCCCCGCATCAAGGCCACGCCATGCGCGCCCTGTTTTCGCGCCGCATCCAGATCGCCCAGCGACAGGCCGCCCAAGGCATACACCGGCACCGGCACTTCGCCGGCCAGACAGGCGGCGAAGCCATCCCAACCCAGCGGCGTCTCGCCCGGATGGCTGGCGGTGGCGGCCACATGGCCCAGCAGAGCGTAGTCGAGGCCCAGCTCGCCGGCCTTGGCCAGATCGTCGCGATTATGCAGCGACGCCCCCACCCAGCTGAAATCCGGCCTTGCGCGCAGGCCATGCAAGCGCGCGCCGTTCAGATGCACGCCGTCCACCGGCCAATCCGCGCACCAAGCCGGATCGGCATTGACCACCAGCCGGCCGTCATAACCATGGACAATAGCGGCGGCGCGGGCGACGAAGTCAGCCAGCTCATCGCGGCTCATCTGCGGCTCGCGCACCTGCACCAAGCCCCAGCGCTTTTCCGCCAGCGCGGCCAGTTGCGCCTCCACGCCCATCTCATGCGCGCAGGTGATGGCGTAAGCGTCCGGCAGCTCCAGCGATTTCAGGATAGGCCCATTGGCAGGCAGCATCGGCGCCACCGTCAGTTGTCCCGGCGTCTGCCAGGCGAAGGCCTGGCCCTCGTGCGGTTGCGGCTCGCCCATCCAGCGCCAAATGCGGAAGAAACGCAGATAGACCGAGGCGTGTTCGTAATGGTGGATCTTGGTCAGCCATGGCGTGGCGGACGTCACATCGATGCCCATTTCCTCGGCGAATTCCCGCCGCAACGCCTGGAAATGCCCCTCGCCCGGTTCCACCTTGCCGCCGGGAAACTCCCAGTAGCCGGCGTAGGGTTTGCCTTCCGGGCGGCTGCCCAGCATGAAACTGCCGTCCGGCCGCATCAGCGCGCCGGCCACCACGTCGATTATCTTATTGCTCATGCGATTTTTGCCCTGATTGCGCAGGCCGCCACCTTAGCAGCTTGAAGAACTGGCGGCCAGCATAAGGGTCAAGACCTCTGCGGCTGCGGTGACGTGACGCAGGGCGGATAACGCACCGGTCCCATCATGGGCACAAAGTGCTGCAGATACTCGCAAATCGGCTGCAAGCCCAGAGCCTTGCGCCGTTCGTCCAGATGCTCAGGGTCTTCGACCGGCATTTGCAGGGAAACGCCGCCGTCGACTTGTATCGCCTGGCTGCCATAGCGCTGCGGCTTGCCCTGCTGTAATTGCACTCTGTCCTCGTACATGGCCAGGCGCTTGGCAGGCAGATCGCCACGCGCAACCGACTGTTGCAGATAAGGCAAGTATTTCAGCCGATATTCAATGGACTCCTGATCCGCATGCTGCAACACAAGCCAGACCACCTCTAGCACCGGTTTCTCCACATTCGGCGTTTGGGGCCATCCGCAACGGGCCACCAACTCATCCAGCCAGCGCCGATTGGCGGCATCGTCGCGATTTTGCCGCTCCCAGATGGCCGCCGCGCGCGCAGCATCCAGGGGATGCCCCCCGGCCATCGCCTCGGTTGTCTGTCGTTCCAGCTCATTCCGCCCGGCTTGGTCGCGCGCCATAACCTGGTGGAAGTCTTCATTGATACGCGGCCAATCGCATCCACCCCAGGCCGCCAGCGGGCTGCATACAGCCGCAACCAGCAAAAGTCCTTTCATCATTTTCATGCTCTCTCTCCAAAACACGAATAATGACATTTAATTATTTTTCAGACTATTTCTTTCCCGCGCGCTTCGCCAGCCCCTCACTGCCCGCCCAATGGCAAGCGAACTGCCAGGCCACGCGGCCGGAGCGGCTGCCTCGCGTCAGGCTCCACTGCAAGGCCGCGCGTTCGGCCTTGTTGCCGTATTTCAGGCCAAAATGCCCCAGCCACGACTTGACCGCCGCCAGATACGCATCCTGGTCAAACGGATAAAAAGACAGCCACAGGCCGAAGCGGTCGGACAACGAGACTTTCTCCTCTATCACCTCGCCGGGATGGATCTCGCCATCCTTGAGCCAGCCCTCGCGGTTTTCGCTCATCGCCTCCGGCAGCAGATGGCGGCGATTGGAAGTGGCGTAAACCAGCAGATTGTCGCAACGCCGCGCCAGGCCGCCGTCCAGCGCGCTCTTCAAGGCCTTGTAGCCGGCATCGCCGTGCTCGAAGGACAGGTCGTCGCAATACAGGATGAAGCGTTCCGGCCGCCCAGCCAGCAGCTCCACCAGCTGCGGCAGATCGGCCAGATGCTCGCGGTCGATTTCGATCAGCCGCAAGCCCTGCTTGCCGAACAGCGGCAACAAGCACTTCACCAGCGACGACTTGCCGGTGCCGCGCGCGCCGGTCAACAACGCATTATTGGCCGGCAAACCGGCGACGAACTGGCGAGTATTGGCCAGCAGCTGCTCGCGCTGCGCGTCGACGTTGGCCAACTGGTCCACCGCCACCGTATGCGGCTCATGCACCGCCTCCAGCCAGCCGGCCAGCCCCTGGCGGTGCCAGCGGAAGGCCCAGGCGCTCCAGTCCGGCTCGCGCCGCGGCGGCGGCAGCATCGGCTCTAGCCTGGCCAGCACCGCCTCGGCGCGGCGCAAGAAATCCTGAAAAGCATCCATTTCGACATCCCCGTAGGGCGGGCAGGCCTTTGGGCCTTGCCCGCGTCGTCCATGATTGCGGCGGCACGACGCCATAGCCACTCGCCTGGCCATCAAAGCAAAAGCGCGGGCAAGGCCTGCAGCCTGCCCGCCCTACGCATCGCGTGGGCAAATCACGACTTGCCCATCCTGCGCCTCACCAACCCCGCAGGGCGGGCAGGCCTTTGGGCCTTGCCCGCGTCGTCCATGATGGCGGCGGCGCGACGCCATAGCCACTCGCCTGGCCATCAAAGCAAAAGCGCGGGCAAGGCCTATGGCCTGCCCGCCCTACGCTTTACAAACAGCCAGAAAAGTCAATCGCGCAGCGAGATCACCGGCCAGCCATGCTCCTCGGCATAGGCGCGCAGCTTGTCGTCGGCGTCCACCGCCACCGGGTGGTCCACCAGCTTCATCAGCGGCAGGTCATTGTGCGAGTCGCTGTAGAAGAAGCTTTCGCCATAGCTGTCCCAGCCCTCACCGCGCTCGGCCAGCCACTGCTCGATGCGGGTGATCTTGCCTTCCTTGAAGCTCAGCACGCCGGTCGGGCGGCCGGTGAAGTTGCCTGCCGCGTCTTCTTCCAGCTCGATGGCGATCAGGTGCTCCACGCCCAACTCGCGCGCGATCGGGCCGGTGATGAAGCGGTTGGTGGCGGTGATGATCACGATCTGGTCGCCCTCGGCGCGGTGGGCGGCCAGGCGCTCGCGGGCCTTGTTCGGGATCAGCGGTTTGATGTGGTTTTCCAGATAGTCGGCGTGCAGCTCGTCCAGCTGCGGCCGCGAAAAGCGGGTCAGCGGCGCCAGGATGAACGCAAGATACTCGTTCATGTCCAGCGTGCCGTTCTGGTATTGGCGATAGAAGTAGCTGTTGCGCTCGTCGTACTCGGCGGCGTCCAGAATGCCGCGCTTGATCAGGAAGCGCGGCCATTCGAAGTCGGAGTCTCCGGCGATCAGGGTATGGTCGAGGTCGAACAGGGCAAGCCTGCGTTTGGCGGTGGAAGTGGTCATGATTCCGGGGTAGCGGTTTGCAAAACGTTTTTCACCAGCGGCACGGTGATCGGGCGCCGCAGCGCCAGCGAGTAGCGGTCCAGCATGTCTATCATCGCGATCAGGCTGGTCAAGTCGCGCCGCCAATGGGTAAGCAGATAACGGTAGACGTCGTCCGGAATCGACAGCTGCCGGTTGGCGGCGTGGCTGCGCAGGGCCGCCAGCTTGTCGTCGTCGGACAAGGCCTTCACTTCCAGCACCAGGCCCCAGCCGAGGCGGGTGCGCAGATCGTCGCGCACCGACAGCGCCAGCGGCGGCTTGCGCCCGGCCATCAGCAGGCGGCCCTCGCCGCCCTCCTTTAAGGAGTTGTAGAAGGAGAACAGCATGATCTGGTCGTCCGGCGCTAGATCCTCCACATGGTCCACGGCGATGAAGCTGGCCTCTCGCGCGAAATCCGGCAGATGGTCGCCCTTGCCATCCAGGTAGATGGCGGCGCGGCCCAGCCGCTCGGCGTGGGCAATCCAGGCCTGCAACAGATGCGTTTTGCCGCAACCGGGCTCGCCCCATAGATAGATGAAGCGTTCGCCTTCGGTGGCGGTCAGGGCGGTGATCGCCTCGCGGTTGCGCTCGGCCAGGAAATTGTCGAAGGCCGGCAGCGGCGTAGGCGTGAGATCGAGTACGAGCTGGTCCAAGTTTACGGTGCGGCGTTGCGTGCTGACATCAATAAGTACGATTTTACGACGATACGGCCCATCGGTGGAACCGCCATTTTATCCGGCAAAATTCATGACAAATTCAAATCGGGCGAATCCGTCCACATTACTGTCTGTTTGCCAGCCTTTTTGCCAATTTTCAGTTAAAATACAGTGCTTTCGCACCGGCGAAAGCTTGATGTAAAAATATTTCAAGTTTGCAGAAAGCGAGATTATCTTGAATACCACGTCCCTCAGTTACCGTGATGCCGGCGTTGACATCGACGCAGGCGACGCGCTGGTCGAAAACATCAAGCCTTTTGCCAAGCGCACCATGCGCCCGGAGGTACTCGGCGGCATCGGCGGTTTCGGCGCACTGGTGGAAATCTCCAAGAAGTATAAAGAGCCGGTGCTGGTTTCCGGCACCGACGGCGTCGGCACCAAGCTCAAGCTGGCTTTCGACTGGAACCGCCATGACACCGTGGGCATCGACCTGGTGGCGATGAGCGTCAACGACATCCTGGTGCAGGGCGCCGAACCGCTGTTCTTCCTGGACTATTTCGCCTGCGGCAAGCTGGACGTGGCGCAGGCCACCGAGGTGATCAAAGGCATCGCCGCCGGTTGCGAACAAGCCGGCTGCGCGCTGACCGGCGGCGAAACCGCCGAAATGCCGGGCATGTACCCGGCCGGCGAATACGACCTGGCCGGCTTCGCCGTCGGCGTGGTGGAAAAGAGCAAGGTGATTTCCGGCCGCGACATCGCGCCCGGCGACGTCGTGCTGGGCCTGGCCTCCAACGGCGCGCACTCCAACGGCTACAGCCTGGTGCGCAAGATCATCGACCGCGCGCAGCCGGATCTCGACGCGCCGTTCGAAGACGGCAAGACGCTGCGCGACGCCGTGATCGCCCCGACCCGCATCTACGTCAAGCCGCTGCTCAAGCTGATGGAAGCGCTGCCGGTCAAGGGCATGGCCCACATCACCGGCGGCGGCATCACCGAGAACACCCCGCGCGTGCTGCCGGAAAACACTGTGGCGCAGATCGACGCCGCCAACTGGCCGCTGCCCAAGCTGTTCCAGTGGCTGCAGCGCGAAGGCAATGTGGACATCCAGGAAATGTACCGCACCTTCAACTGCGGCATCGGCATGGTGGTGGTGGTGGCGCAGCAGCACGCCGAACAGGCCGCCGCGCTGCTGCGCGAGGCCGGCGAAACCGTGTACCGCATCGGCCAGGTGCGCACCCGCGTCGGCGACGAGCACCAGACCCAGATCGCCTAAGGCTTAGCCACAAGCAGCCTTTTGCGCGCCGCTGGCCCCGCCGGCGGCGCTTGTCATTTGGCGGATGCCCAACCGAATACCGATACCCAACGGCATATGAAAAACATCGTCATCCTGATTTCCGGCCGCGGCTCCAATATGCAGGCCATCGTCAACGCCGCCATTCCCGGCGCCCGCGTGGCGGCGGTGATCGCCAACCGCCCCGACGCGGCCGGCCTGGCCTGGGCCGCCGAACGCGGCATCGCCGCCGTGGCGCTGGACCACAAGGCCTACCCCAGCCGCGAAGCCTTCGACGCCGCGCTGGCCGAAGCCATCGACGCCCACGCGCCCGATCTGGTGGTGCTGGCCGGCTTCATGCGCATCCTGACCGCAGGCTTCACCCACCGCTACGAAGGCCGCATGCTGAACATCCATCCCTCGCTGCTGCCGGCCTTTCCCGGCCTGCACACCCATGAGCGCGCGCTGGAAATGGGCTGCAAACTGGCCGGATGCACGGTACACTTCGTCACTGCCGAGCTGGACCACGGTCCAATCGTGTCGCAGGGCGTCGTCAACGTGCTGGACGACGACACCCCGGACAGCCTGGCCGCCCGCGTGCTGAAGCTGGAACACCAGCTGTACCCGGAAGCGGTGCGCCGCTTCGTCGCCGGCGACATCGCCATCGAAGGCGGCAAGGTGGCCAGCGGCCCGAGCGCCGCCGCCAGCCTGTTATCGCCCGCACCCAATGCCAAGGTCTAAATGACTCGTTTCCGCCTGCTGCTGATCGCCCTGGTTCTGTCCCTGCTGCTGCATTTGATGCTGCTAGGCTCGGACTTGCTGCCCGCGCTCAGCCTGCAGCCGGAAGAAACGCCGAAGCTGGAAAAAATTGACATCAAGATGCAGGCGATGCAGCTGGACACGCCGGCGCCGCTGAAACCGAGCCATGCCGGCGTCCAACTGCGTCCTGCGGCGGCCAAGACGCCGCCCAAGCCGGCAGAGAAGCCCGCGCCGAAACGGCGCAAGAAAACCCAGGCCTCGCAAGCGGCCGAGGAAACCGCGGATGCCTCCGCGCCGGCCCAGGAAACCTTGGTTGCGCAAGCCAGCTCGGAGCCGGTTGCCGAACTGCCGCCCGCCGAGCATCCCGCCCGCCACCAGGCGGCGAGCGAGCCGGCGCGCGTGGCACAGTCCGACGCCTCGCCCAGCGCCGGCTTCATCCATCCCGATACCGCGATGCGCAAATTCCCGGTGGCGGCGCGGATTCGCTACCAGGGCTTCTGGGGCCAGGCGATGGTGGGCTTTGGCGACCTGGAATGGCTGCAGGGAGATGGCCGCTACCAGCTGGACATCTCAGTCAATCCTTTCATCGGCCCCAAGCTGCGCTATCTTTCACAGGGACAGATAGACAGCCACGGCCTGCGGCCGGACACCCTGCAGGCTTTCCGCGGCGGCCAGCTGAAAGACAGCGCGCGCTTTGACTACGACGCTGGGCTGCTGCACTACGGCGACAGCGCGGGCAAGCAGCTGGCGCTGAAAAACGGCGCGCAGGACGCGTTCAGCCTGGCCTTCCAGCTAGCGCTGAAGGGCGGCGATCTGGGCCGCGCGCCCATCCAGATCACCACGGCCAAAAAGGTTTACGAATATCCGATGGCGCCTGCCGGCGCCTTCGATTACGACACTGGCGACGGCAAGATGCGCGTCATCGTGTTCAGGGCGGAGGGTGACGGCGACGTCACCGAGTTCTGGCTGGCGCCGGATTTCGCCAATCTGCCGGTGCGCATCCTGCGCGCCGACAAAGACAAACGGATCGAGCTTAAAGCGATCCGCATAGAAGTGAACGGCAAGCGGCAGTGGGAACTGCCGCCGCAACCGACGATACGGAACAAGAATGCACATTAGTCATAGTCAACTGAAACACCTGGAAACCGTCATCGGCCAGATGACCCGCTTCGACCGCCCGGCGGACGCCGTGCTGTCCGCGTACTTCCGCGAGCACAACAAACTCGGCAGCGCCGACCGCCATCTGATCGCCGAAACGGCTTTCGGTGCCTTGCGCCGACTGATCCAGCTGCGCGCACTGATCGCACCGGAAAAAGCCACGCCGCGCCGGCTGGCGCTGGTCGCCCTGATGAAGTTCAACAAACTGAACGTCAAGGAGTTGTCCGAAGCCACCAGCGCCGGCGAGCGCGAATGGCTGGGCACGGTCAAGGGCAAGGCGCTGGAAGACAGCCTGGAAATCCGCGCCGAGCTGCCGCAATGGGTGATCGAACGCCTGGGCGAGCAGGAACCGACGGCCGTGGAAGCCTTGGGCCAGGGCCTGATGTCGATGGCCCCGCTGGACCTGCGCGTCAACACGCTGAAGATGAAGCGCGAAGAGCTGCTCGACCGCCTCAACGCCGAAGGCATCCACTGCGAAGCCACGCCATACTCGCCCATCGGCATCCGCCTCAAGGACAAGCCGGCGCTGTCCAAGCACGAGCTGTTCAAATCCGGCGCATTTGAAGTGCAGGACGAAGGCAGCCAGCTCCTGGGCCTGATCACCGGCGCGCGCCGCGGCGAAATGGTGGTGGACTTCTGCGCCGGCGCCGGCGGCAAGACGCTGCTTCTTGGCGCGCAGATGTCATCCAGCGGCCGCCTGTATGCGTTTGATGTATCAGAGAAGCGCCTTGCCAACTTCAAGCCGCGCCAGGCCCGCTCCGGCCTGTCCAACGTGCATCCGCAACTGCTGGCGCACGAAAACGACGCCAAGGTGAAGCGGCTGGCCGGCAAGGCCGACCGCGTGCTGGTGGACGCGCCCTGCTCCGGCCTGGGCACGCTGCGCCGCAATCCGGACCTGAAATTCCGCCAAAGCCCGGACAGCGTGGCCGAACTGAACGCCAAGCAGACCTCCATCCTCGCTTCCGCCTCGCGGCTGGTGAAGGAAGGCGGCCGTCTGGTCTACGCCACCTGCAGCCTGCTGCCGCAGGAAAACCAGCGCATCGTCGAAGCCTTCCTGGCCGAGCATCCGGACTTCAGCCTGGTGAAGATGGATGAAGTGCTGGCGGAACAGAAAATCCCGCTGCAATGCGGCGACTATCTGGAACTGAAACCGCATTTGCATAATACCGACGGCTTCTTCGCCGCCGTGCTGCAGCGCGTTCCGGCCCAGGCTTGACGCCGCCATGCGGGTAGTTGGCTCGGCTTTGGCGCGAGAAAACAAGCTCGCAAGCGCGACCGCTTAGGAGTATATTAGCGGTTTATGATTAAAACCCGGCAGCCGCCGGGTTTGTTTTATGCCTGGAGCCGCCATCCAATGCAGGATTATCTTCCACGCCGCACCAAACGACAGCAGATGCAGCGTCGTCTGCGCTATCTCTACCTGTCCGCCGCGCAATGGCGGCGCCAGGTCCCGGTGTGGATCGCGGCCATCCTGATCGGCCTGGTGGCCTATGTGTTCGCCCTCGGCAGCCACCTGTCCCACGATCTGTTCTTCAAAGCCTACGACGCCTCGCCGTATTGGAGCCTGCTGATCACCCCGGCCGGGCTGGCGCTGGCGATCTGGATCATGCACCGCTTCTTTCCCGGTTCGGCCGGCGGCGGCATCCCGCAGTCCATCGCGGCGCTGGAGCCGGGCATGGAAAAATTGCGCGAATACTGCTTCACGCTGCGCGCGGCCTTCGGCAAAGTGGTGCTGACCTTGCTGGGCATCAGCTCCGGCGCGACATTCGGCTACGAAGGCCCCATCGTCCAGGTGGGCGCAGCGATCAAATACTCCTTGAACCGCAAGGCGGCGCAGCGCCATGAAGGCGCCGCGCGCAGCTTCATCCTGGCCGGCGCCGCCGCCGGCGTGGCGGCCGCCTTCAACGCGCCGCTGGCCGGCATCATGTTCGCCATCGAAGAGATGGGCCGCATTTTCGACATGCGCGCCGGCTCCACCATCCTGCTGTCGGTCATCGTCGCCGGTCTCACCACCTTCGCCATCAACGGCAATTACAGTTATTTCGGCATCGTTCATGTGGCGATGGAGAGCAAGCAGGCCTGGCTGGCGGTGCCCTTATGCGGCGTGCTGGGCGGCATCATCGGCGGCCTGGCCTGTCGCGTGCTGCTGGCGCTGTCGCAGCGTCTGCCCGGGCCGTTGCATGGCTGGCGCGCCAAGCAACCCATCCTGTTCGCCGCCGGCTGCGGCCTGGCGCTGGCCGTCATCGGCATCGCCAGCCACGGCAGCACCTTCGGCACCGGCTACTTCCGCGCCCGCGACATCATCGAAGGCCACGGCGCCGGGCTGCAGGACTATGGCATCCTGAAGCTGATCTCCATGTTCATCAGCCATATCAGCGCGGTGCCCGGCGGCATGTTCGCGCCGTCGCTGGCCGTCGGCGCCGGTTTCGGCCTGAATATGTCCCAACTGCTGCCCTTCTTGCCGCAGGCCATGGTGGTGCTGCTGGGCATGGTGGGCTTCTTCGCCGGCATGACGCGGGCGCCGATGACCGGCTTCGTCATCGTGATGGAAATGACCGACAGCTCCGACATGCTGATTCCGTTGATGGCCACCGCGCTGCTGGCGGCGTCGGTGTCGCGGCTGCTGACGCGGCGCGCGCTATACGAAGGCCAGGTGCGGTTGTTCCTGCCGCAGTGGCATGCCAAGGCCGGGCAAATTGACCAGCCACCGGCCCGCACGTAGAATAACTGATTGAAAAGATCGGGTATTTCCGGCGGCCCCTGACCGCCCCCAAGCAAGGATTGCAAAACATGTCGATTCAACAAGATATCCAGCAGACCGTCACCGACAATCAGGTGGTCCTGTTCATGAAGGGCTCCGCCCAGTTTCCGCAGTGCGGCTTCTCCTCGCGCGCGGTGCAGATCCTGAAAGCCTGTGGCGTGGACAACTTCCTGACCGTGGACGTGCTGCGCGACCCGGACATCCGCCAGGGCATCAAGGACTACTCCAACTGGCCGACCATCCCGCAGCTGTACGTCAAGGGCGAATTCATCGGCGGTTCGGACATCATGTACGAGATGTACCAGAACGGCGAGCTGCAGGAACTGCTGAAAGACCTGTAATTCGCTTTTCGATCCAGAAGACAACCCGGCGCCTGCCGGGTTTTTCTATTTATGGCAAGTTTTTTGCCCTGGCTGAATGGCCATTTCCGTCAGAAGACGGCTATCTTAGAATATCCCGATATTTACCAACACATGACAACGCGGCCCACCGCGACCACCCCACCATGAATTGCACGCCAGCCCTGGAGCGGCGGCCCGCGCAAACCCCGTCGCTAGAAGACATCTGGCGCGCGCTGGCCAACGATCAACTACTGCCCTGGTTCCAAGCGATAGTCGAACTGCCCAGCCGCCGTATCGTGGCGGCAGAAGCGCTGGCCCGCTGGCGCCACCCGGCGCTCGGCATCCTGCCGCCGGCCAGCTTCGTCCCCGCGCTGGAAGCGCGCGGCATGCTGCGCCAGCTGACGGAGCTGATGCTGGAAAAATCGCTGTATTCCTGCCTGGACTGGCGCCGCCAGGGATTCGACCTGCCCGTCTCGGTCAATCTGGGCGTGGAATCGCTGCTCGATCCGGATCTCCCATCGCGCCTGCTGCAACAACTGCGCATCCTGAACTTGCCGGCCTCCTGCCTGATTCTGGAGTTCAACTGCCGCATGCTGCGCAGCCACCAGGCTGCGGCGGAATTCATGCTGCCGTCGCTGCGCGCGGCCGGCTTCGGCGTGGCCGCCGATGATTTCAGCGCCGACGACGGCTGGCTGCCGCCCGCAGCCAGCGTGCTGAAACTGGCACGCGGCTGCGCGCAAAACCTGGCGAGCCATCACCAACCGCGCGCGGCGCTGTCCTCCATCCTGAGCCAGGCCCGCCGCCGCGACGCCGCCGTGGTCGCCATAGGCGTGGAGAACGAGAGCGAGTGCGCGGCGCTGGCGGCACTCGGTTGCGACGCGGCGCAGGGCTATCTGTTTGCCCCGCCGATGTCGCCTTCCGAATTTTCCGAGTGGATTTCGAGCGGCTAAGCGCGCTACAATACGCACCCATACCCCCACGGCAGCCCTGCGGCTGCCGCTGTCATATATTCCGAAAGCTGTTTGCCGTTAGCGGCAAGCAGCTTTTTGCCAAGGTAGGGAGCCGAAATTGAATATCACCATCGTTGATCATCCGCTGGTTCAGCACAAGCTGGGCCTGCTGCGCGAAGCCGACACCAGCACCATGAAGTTCCGCCAGCTGACCCAGGAACTGGCGCGGCTGCTCGCCTATGAAGCCACCCGCGATTTCGAGCTGGAAAGCGTCACCATAGACGGCTGGTGCGGCAAGATCGACGTCAAGCAGATCAAGGGCAAGAAGGTCACCGTGGTGCCGATTCTGCGCGCCGGCATCGGCATGCTGGACGGCGTGCTGGACCTGGTGCCGTCGGCCAAGATCAGCGTGGTGGGCCTGGCCCGCAATGAAGAAACGCTGGAACCGGTGTCTTACTTTGAAAAATTCGTCGGCAACCTGGACGAACGCATCGCCCTGATCATCGACCCGATGCTGGCCACCGGCGGTTCGCTGGTCGCCACCATCGATCTCCTGAAGCGCAATGGCTGCAAGCACATCAAGGCCGTGGTGATGGTGGCCGCGCCGGAAGGCGTCAAGACCGTCAACGACGCGCATCCCGACGTGCAGATCTACGCCGCCTCGCTCGACAGCCATCTGAACGAGCACGGCTACATCATTCCGGGCCTGGGCGACGCCGGCGACAAGATCTTCGGCACCAAGCAAGCCTGATCGCCATGCCATTTACCAAGCCGCCCGTTGCCTATGCAGCCGGCGGCTTTTTTACAAGCCCGCAAGGATGAAGACCATGGACCGCTACGCCGCGATAGACGCCGACTTCCTCATCCGCTTTCCCGGCGGTTTCCAGGACCCGGATTGGCAGGCGCTGGCGCGCAAGCACAAAAGCTACGCCAAGGCCGAGGCGCTGTGCCAGCGCGAGCTGACCCGCGGCAAGCTGGACGCCGCGCTGGCCTGCGGCAAGCTGGCCGACACCACCCAGGCCTGCCGCCAGATCATCTCGCTGGCCACCACGGTCAGCACCTTCGAGAAGATCGCCTTCCGCAACTACATGGATTTTCGCGATCTGAACCAGCCCTTCATCCAAGCCTTGCGCGACGTGCTGCACGACTTCGGCCCGGACAGTTTCGCCGCCTACATCGATACGCTATCCCTTGCGCGCAACGACCCGAAAGCCAACGCCGCCAAATGGCCCATCGTGACCTGCTTCCTGGCCTGCTTCGATCCGCAGCGCCACGTCTGCATCAAGCCGACCACCATCAAGAAAGTGGCGGCGCGGCTGGGCGTGGACCTGCATTACCAGTCCCGCCCCAACTTTGAATGCTACCGCGCGGTGCAGGACATGGTGCTGGACTTCCGCCGCCACAGCGCGGTGGCCGCCGACGTGGACAACACCCTGGCGCAGGCCGTGATGTACTGCGCGGTTTAAATCGACAAGATTACAAAACGAAAACAAGGAAGAATGATGATTCAACAATTGAAGCTGGCGGTGTCCGGCGCCCAGATCCTGTTCGTCGCCTTCGGCGCGCTGGTGCTGGTGCCGCTGCTCACCGGCCTGAATCCGGCCATGGCCCTGCTCGGCGCCGGCATCGGCACCCTGCTGTTCCAGGCCTGCACCGGGCGCCAGGTGCCGATCTTCCTCGGCTCCTCTTTCGCCTTCATCGGCCCCATCATTTACTCCATGCACACCTGGGGACCAGGCGCGACCATGTTCGGCCTGTTCGCCGCCGGCTTCATGTACTTCGTGTTCGCCGCCATCGTGCGCTGGCGCGGCATGGCGCTGGTGAACAAGCTGCTGCCGCCGGTGGTGATCGGCCCGGTGATCATGATCATCGGCCTGTCGGTCGCCACCGCCGCTTCCGGCATGGCCATGGGCCAGGCTGGCGGCAAGCAGGTGCTGCCGTATGAGACTTCGCTGCTGCTGGCGGCCATTTCGCTGGCCACCACCATCGTCGTCTCCATCTACGCGCGCGGCATGTTCAAGCTGGTGCCGATCCTTGCCGGCGTCACCGTCGGCTACATCGCCGCGGGCTTCATGGGCGCGGTGGACTTCGCCAAGCTGGCCGCCGCGCCATGGTTCGCCATGCCCACCTTCCACAGCCCGGAAGTCAACTGGGCGGCGGCCGCCTTCATGCTGCCGGTGGCCATCGCCCCGGCCATCGAGCACATCGGCGGCGTGATGGCCATCGGCGGCGTGACTGGCAAGGACTACACCAAGACGCCGGGCCTGCACCGCACGCTGGCCGGCGACGGCCTGGGCGTATGCGTGGCCGGCCTGATCGGCGGCCCGCCGGTCACCACCTATGCCGAAGTGACCGGCGCGGTGATGATCACTCGCAACTTCAACCCGGTGACCATGACCTGGGCGGCGGTGTTCGCCATCTGCATGGCCTTCTTCGGCAAGTTCAACGCGCTGTTGCAGTCCATCCCGATGCCGGTGATGGGCGGCATCATGGTGCTGCTGTTCGGCACCATCGCCTCCATCGGCCTGAAGACGCTGATCGAAGCCAAGGTGGACCTGATGGAGCCGCGCAATCTGGTGATCATCTCGGTGGTGCTGACCGCCGGCATCGGCGGACTGACGCTGAAGCTGGGCGACTTCGCCCTGGCCGGCGTGGGCCTGTGCTCCTTGCTGGCCATCATTCTGAACCTGATTCTGCCGCGCCAAGCCGCTGCGCATGATGGGATAGTCGAAGGGCAGGACATCTAGCGCCCCAAGCGCATGATTTTAAAAATCATTTACAACTATCCTCATGTCAAACGACATGACGCGATCTACACTGTCAATCAGCGCCGCAGCTACAAAGTGGCCGCGGCGCAGTTGACCGGAGCCAAACTGCTGCCCAACCAAGCATCACCTGCCCACAGCGGCTTGACACGGCCGGATTCCACTCAAGCAATAAGGAAAAAGCCATGTTGAAAACCATCTTCATCAGCGCGCTCACCCTGCTTCTTCTTTCCGGCTCCGCCATGGCCGGTAGCGAAGGGCTCTCCAATATGTGGGCGATGCGCGGCAGGATGAACGCCCAGTTGCACGGCCAACCGGCGCCAATGATCCCGCAAGTCAACTCCATGGCTTCCAACAGCTGAGCCATGCCTGGACGCCCGCCCCATCCATGGCGGGCGTCAATTTCCACTCGGCACGGCCAAGCGCCAAAGCAAACGTCAGCAGCCCTAAACGCGCAGTTCGCCCTTCGTCACTGCCCGCTCCAGCCGCTGGATGAACCACTGCAAGGCGCGCCCCGGTTGTTCCAGTTTCCAGGCGAAGCACATCGGCGGGAAACTGCCGCTCTCCTCCTCCGCCTTCTCCACCAGTTGGCCGCTTTCCAGATAAGCCTGCACATGCGAGCGCGGCAAATGGCCGCTGCCGAGGCCGGCCAAAATGGCCTGCAGCTTGGCCTGGCTGCCATGCACCGTCAATACCGGCTGTCCTTCCAGCAAACCGCCGGTGCGGGCCGGCAAGCGACGAGAGGTGTCGCCAACGGCCACCGCGCGGTGGCGTCGCAGCACATGCGGCGGCACCGGCTCCGGCGCCCGGGCCAGGGGATGATCCTTCGCCACCACCAGGACAAAGTCGTAGTCGCCAATATTGCGGGTGAAGTAATCGCCCGGCGGCGGCTGATTCGGCGCGCCTATCACCAGATCGGCGCGGTCGTCGTACAGCGCGTCCCAGATGCCGCCAAAGCTCTCGCGGATGAAATACAAGCGGGTAGCCGATTCCAACTTGTCGAAGTCCGCGATGGCCGGCAGCAAGTTCGAGAAATCGACCAGATCGCCCACCACGATGCGCAAGGTATCCTCCCAGCCCTGCGCCTGCTTGCTGACGCGCAACTCCAGTTGCCGCGCCGCGTCCAGCAGGTGGCGGCCGTCTTTCAGCAGCCGCTCGCCGGCCGGCGTCAGCCTGGCGCGATGCCCGCTGCGGTCGTAGATGGCCACGCCCAGGCCCTGCTCCAGCTTCTGCACGGTATAGGTCAAGGCCGACGGCACCTTGAACAAGGCCTCCGCAGCCGCGGCGAAACTGCCGTGCTGTTCGATCGCATCCAGCACCTGCAACGCTTCCAATGTCAGTTTCATCTACCCACTTCATTCAATAATTTTGACAACCTGCTTCGATTCTTTCCGATTTTATCGCAGACAACTTGACCATAGAATGAATTCCGTCAAGAGCAAACCAGCAAAACCACAGAATCAGCATCAGTAATTTTGATGCATAACCGTTTGCTGGACACACATCAAAAAGGAAACCACCATGCTGAAGCAAACCGCCATCGCCGCCCTGTCCCTGATCCTGCTGTCCGGCGCCGCCGTAGCCGGCAGCGACGGCTACGACAATATGAAAGCCATGCGCGACCGCATGAACGGCCAAACTGCGCAGACCAGCCAAGTCCAGGCTCCGGCGCAAAAGTAAGCGCCCCAAGCCAACAAAAGCCGCGCGCTCCATGAGGAACGCGCGGCTTTTTATTGTTTCACCCCGCTTAAGCTGACAGCGTGCTCCGGTACAGGCACTCGCACGCCAAACTATTTCGGTCCAAGCGATACACCGACAAGCTCTCAACCCTTGCACTTGATGCAGGCGCTTCCGCCCCCATCAACAAGCCGTGCTCCACCTCGCCCAAAGGCGGGCCATTGCGCACGGTGCAGTGCGGCTCGTAGGTAAAAGCGGAAGTCCGCCAAGGCAGACCAGATACCGCCAAAGCCTGGTGCAAACGATCAAAAGGCTGCCTATCCCAGGGCGGCAGATAGTATATGCCAGTCCCCGCGAAGCGATGGACAGGCCCCAGGCGCAAGTCGAAGGGACGGTGCCAAGCGCATAGCGCGTCCACCACTTGCGCAATGCTCTCCAGCGACGTATCGGCCGGCATAGGCCCCAGGCCGGACGAACCCGCCAGCGTGATTTCCACCGGCAGCCGCGCGCTGCGCGGACAAACCGTATCACGCAGGGCCTGCACTTGCTCTTTCAAGGGCGTTGGCACATCCAGCACCAGATAAATCGCCCGAGATTCAAGCATGGCTCACTCTCGCCATCAGCAACGTGTCCCAATACTCGCCTTCGCGCAGCGAATGGGCGCGCAGCCTGGCCTCGGTTTCGAAGCCGAATTTGCGATACAGCGCGATGGCGGCGGCGTTGTCCGGATACACGCCCAGCTCGATGCGCTGCAGGCCCAGCCAGTTGTCCGCCAAATCCATCATCGCCGCCATCAGGGCGCTGCCTACGCCCTTGCCTTGCCATTCCCGGCGCACCGCAATGCCCAAGCCAGCGCCATGCCTTTGCCGCTCTCCCCCCAAGCGCCACAAGCCGCCATGGCCCAACAGCCTGCCGGCCGCATCCACGCATACCAACTGATAACGCCCCTCGCCCAGCAAGCGCTGAATGTTCTTCTGCCAATGGCTCAGCGAGGGGTGCGGCATCTGCAGCGTGTTGCGCACCACGCTCGCGTCCGCCATCAGCTCGCGCAAGGCGGCCGCGTCATTCAGCTCGGCATGGCGAATTCGATAGTCGCTCATAAACCGCCCTCCCTCAGCCGCGCCATCGCCAGCACGTCGTGATATGCCCCGTCACGCAGCGCGTAGGCGCGCAGCCTGGCTTCGCGCTCAAAACCGAAGCGGCGGTACAATGCCTGCGCGCGGGCGTTGTCGGCGAACACCGTCAGCTCGATGCGGCGCAAACCCAGCCAGTTGTCCGCCAGCGCCATCGCCTCTTGCATCAGCAGCGTGCCTACGCCTTGTCCCTGCCAGTCTGCCGCCACGCCTATGCCCAACTCCGCCGCGCCGGCCAGCCTGGGCTTGTCATGGGGCAACAGCATGACGGAGCCAGCCAATTCGCCCGTCGGCGATACCGCCAGCAATTCGACGCGGCTCGCATCGCGCTTGGCCATGCGCTGTCGCCGAGTGTGCAAACAGGGATAGGGCAAACCCAGCATGGTGCCGAAGGTGCGAACATCGCTCATCATCCCATGGATGGCCTCGGCATCTTCAACTTCAGCATGACGTATGGTGATGCCATTCATGATTCCGCCCTCCTCGGCCAGTGCAGCCGCGACATCACCAGCACGTCCTCAAGTTTGCCGGCCCGCAGCGTTTCGCGCTTGAGCCGCCCTTCGTACTCGAAGCCGAATTTTTCGTACAGCGCGATGGCGGGCGCGTTGTCGTGCACGACTTTCAGCTCGATGCGGATCAGGCCCAGCCAGTTGTCGGCCAGATCGACCACCGCCCGCATGAGGGCCGAGCCCACGCCCCTACCCTGCCAGTCCTGGTCCACCAGCATGAACAGGCTCGCGGCGTGATGGGTGCGCGCCCTGTCGTTGCCGACCAAGCCACCCCAGCCCACCACGTCGCCCGCCTCGTTGCAAGCGACCAGCGCATGGACATGCGCAGGCTGTTCCAATAGCTGTTTTTCCGTGGCGGATAGCGGCTGGTAAGGCAGCTGCAAGGTGCCAGGGTAGACGCCGGGCTGGGTCTTGATGCGGTGGAGGGCCGCCGCGTCGGAAGGCTCGCTGGCGCGGATGGAATAGGAATGGGCTTGGGACATGGTGGTCTCCTGAGTTGATGGGCGCCGGCGGGATCGCCGCCAGGCCCGGCAGATCATCATGCCAAATAATTATTGTGCATTGCAATATAATTTTTATGCGGACAAGAACCTACCCGGCGTCTGGCCGAAACAGCGGCGAAAGGCGACGATGAAGGCGCTGCTGCCGGCATAACCCAGTTCCATCGCGCAGTAACTGACTGATCGCCCTTCCGCCAGCAGCGCCTGCGCCCGCAACATGCGCAGCCGCTCGCGCCACTCGGCCACGCCCATGCCGGTTTCGGCGCGAAAGTGGCGGATCAGGCTGCGGCGCGACATGCCGATATGCTCGGCCCAGCGCTGCAAATCCCAATCCAGCGCCGGCTCGCTCTGCAAAGCCTGCGCCAATTTGCGCAGCGCCGGATGGCTTGGCCAGGCCAACGCCGCCGGGTATGGCTCGGCCCAGGCCAGCTCGTCAGCCAGCACGCCAAGCACGCGGCGGGCCGCCTCATCGCCAGCCAGCCGCGGCCAGTCTCCCAAGCGCAGGAAAAGCCCTTGCAACAACGGCGTCGCCTGCCATACCCGCAAACCGGATGGAGCAGATGGCAGCCACGCCGCATCCAATTGCAGGCTCCAGCCACGCAAGGCCCCATGGTAATGCGCGCCATGCGGCATCCCTGGAGGAAGCCAGCCGACGCAGTCCGCAGCCAGCAGGATGCGTTCCGTTTCCGCCTCCAATTCCAGCGCGCCCTCGCGCACCCAGGTCAGCTGTCCCGCGGCGTGGGCATGGCGCTCGGTGTGATCGCCGACGCCATGCCGCAACTCGGTCATGGTCAATCCGGACAGAATGGCTTGCTCCATATTGGCTCTTTTTGGATATATATTGGCACTATATTTAAAGCAGGCCATTCGCGCCAGCGCGATACTGAGGGCTCATTCCACCCAAGGAGCTCGACATGAACCACATCGCACACACCGAAGAACTTTCCTCGATCAACCACAAAATCGTCGCCGATGGCGAAACGCTGCCCGCAGTGAAACTGCGCGACGGCAGCCTGGTGCAAACCGGCACCGTAGCAACCATGCTGGTCAACCTTGCCGCCTACAACCAGGGCGAGCGCGGCGAAGTGGAACGACAATTGGCGCTGGCGGTGCCGACCTTGTTCAAGGTGGGCCTGTTCGATCTGTTCCCGCCTGAGGAATGGATGCGCGGCGACAATCCCGGGCGCCGCCTGGTCGGAGAGCTGGCGCGCGACTGGCTGAACGAACAGGCCGCCAATACATAAGCCTACTCGCAGGCCATCCCGGCCCACTCCTGAGGTATTTGGCGTTAAGCTGTAGCTTCAAATCGACTGGAGTGGATCATGCTGATGCAAAAACAGAACGCCGGCCTGCTGGTGGTGGACATCCAGGACAAGCTGCTGCCGGCGGTGCACGATGCGGACGGATTATTGGCGCGCAGCCGCTGGCTGATTGCCGTGGCGCGCGACCACGGCCTGCCCATCGTGTTTTCCGAGCAATACCCGCGCGGCCTGGGCGGCACGCTGGCGGTGCTGCGCGAAGCCGCGCCGCAAGCTCAGGTAGTGGATAAGCTGCACTTTTCCTGCGTGGCGGCAGAGTGTCTGCCGCCGGCGCTGATGGAAAGGCAGCAGATCATCGTATGCGGCATGGAGGCCCATGTTTGCGTGCTGCAGACGGTGCTGCAGTTGCTGGTTATCGGCAAGCAAGTGTTTGTGGCGGCCGATGCCATCTCCAGCCGCAAACCGTCCGACATCGAGCTGGCGGTTGGCCGGATGCGCGCGGCCGGCGCAGTGATCGTCAGCCGGGAAATGGTGCTGTTCGAACTGCTGGAACAATCCGGCAGCGAGCATTTCAAGCAGATGAGCCAGCGCTATCTGGTGGGCGAGCAGCCCTGAAAATGAATCGGGGTTGTCGAAGCTTACCTCTTCGACAACCCCGTCCAATGGCGGCTTTGCCGCTCTCATCCTCCCCTTTGCAGACCGGCGCGCGGACCTTGCGGTCCTGCTCACTAGCTTGCCCAATACTTAGCAAACAGCGTGCCAGCTTTTGCATGCTCAAAATCGCGGTTTTGACGGGCGCATTACGC
Source organism: Chromobacterium sp. ASV23 (assembly GCF_016428945.1). Lineage (NCBI taxonomy): Bacteria > Pseudomonadati > Pseudomonadota > Betaproteobacteria > Neisseriales > Chromobacteriaceae > Chromobacterium > Chromobacterium sp. ASV23. The sequence goes on along the minus strand of NZ_JAELTR010000004.1, from coordinate 109,614 downwards.
CATCTCACAGCCAGCAAGCACCTGAATGGTGCAAAGATTCATGACATGGCACCAAAATGAAACAGAAATTAATATTTCCTGTCAGATAACTGACACGTCTGCACTGGAACTGTCATCTTTCGCCCTTATCCTAAACAGGAAAAGCAAAGCACACATAACAAGGAGAATGCCCATGACTTCGTTCCAGGATCTGCTGCAAACCCTCCCCGCCACCGACGGCATCGACGCCATCGTGCTGCTCAGCCCTGAAGGCGAGGCGCTGCACCGGCTGGAAAACCGCCCGGGCACCGCGGGCTCGCTGCGCGTCTACCATGCGCTGGTGAAGCGCCATGGCCATATCGACCGCAAGGCGGCGCGCGAAGGGCTGGAATTGTTTGCCGAGCATACCGCCGCCGCGCGCAGCCAGCCCGGCAGCCATCCCAATATCGACCGCCTGCTGGCCATTGCCGAACACGGCGCGCCGGGCCTGCGCGCCCGCGTGGTGCTGAAAGCGGAAGACTGAATCAACGCAGCGCCATCAGCGCAAAACCCGCGGCAATTGACACCGTGGTGCTGACCAGCCCCGGCACGATGAAGCTGTGGTTGAATACCCAACGGCCAATGCGCGTGGTGCCGGTGTAATCCATCTCCACCGCCGCGATCAGGCTGGGATAACTGGGCAGCACATACACCCCCACCACTGCCGGATAGATAGCGATCAACACCGGCGCGGCGATGCCCAGCGACACGCCCAGCGGCATCATCACCTTGGTGGTGGCGCCCTGGCTGAACAGGATCACCGCCATGGTGAACACCGCGAAGGCGAACAGCCAGGGGGCGGCTTCGATGATGCTGACGATATTGTGCTTGAACAGCGGCAGATTGCCCTGGATGAAGGTATCGCTCATCCAGGCCGCGCCCAGGATGGTCACCGCCGCCACCGCGCCGGAACGGAACATGCTGCCGGACACCATGGCCTGCAAATCAGCCTTGCACAGCAGCACCGCCAGCGCGGAATAGCTCAGCATGCACATCTGGATCACATCCACCATCGCCACCGGCTCCATACCCTTGGCGCCGGGCCAGGCCGGCCGCAGCTGCGGCATGGCCGCCAGCAACACGATCAGCGCGACGGTAAACAGGAAGCCGTACACCGACCAGGCCGCGCCGCGCGGCAGGTCGGCCGCATCGGCGCTTTGCGGCCGCGCGATCATGCCGGCTGCCAGCCGTTGCCGGTACACCGGATCATCGGCCAGCTCGCAACCATAGCGCAGCATCACCAGGCCGCCGGCCAAGGCACCCAACAGCGTCGCCGGAATGCTGATCATGATGATGTCGGTCAGGGCAACGCCATGCGGCGCCAGCACCGTGGCCAGCGCCACGGTGGCGGCCGACACCGGGCAGGCGACGATGGCGTTTTGCGAGGCCACGGTCAGCCCGGCCAGCGGCCGTTCCGGGCGGATGCCAGTCTTCTCCGCCACTTCCACCACGATGGGCATCAGCGCCAAGGCGATAAAGCCGGTGCCGGCGAGAAAGGTGGACAGCCAGCCCACCAGCGGCGCCAGCAGCACGATATGCCGCGGATTGCGCCTGAGGAAGCGCGCCGCCACCTCCACCATGTAGTCCAGCCCCTTGGCCGACTGCAACGCCGCCGACGCGGTGATGACCGAGATGATGATCAGAATGACGTCTATCGGCGCGTGCCCAGGCTTGAGGCCGAAGACGAAAGTCAGGATGAACAGCCCGGCGCCGCCGGTCACCCCCAGGCCGATGCCGCCCATCCGCACGCCAAGGAAAATCGACCCAAGCACGACTAGAAGTTGCAGGTAAACCATGATGCCGCTCCCCTTATCACAGAACCCGATTGTCGCAAGATAAACGGAACGGCGGCTTGTCCAGGATCAGGGCTGGCTTATATGCCGCTCACAAGGCGCGCGCCATCGCGATCTCACAACCGGCATCATGGCCAGTCGCGCCCCAATGCGCCGGCAGCCGGACAAAGCCCTCGGCTTCATACAGGCAAATAGCCTCGGCCAGCGCCGCCGTAGTTTCCAGATAGCACTGGCGATAACCCAGCGCCCTGGCCTTGGCCAACAGCTGCCGCAGCAGGCGCCGGCCCAAGCCGCGCCCGCGCAGCGCGGCGTCGAAGTACATTTTCTGCAGTTCGCACACGCCTTTTTCTCCGCCGGCCAGCGGCGCGATGCCGCCGCCGCCCAGCAGCCGGCCATCCGGGCCGACAATCACCAGATAGCGCGAATCGACGCGGTTATACACGGAAAACAGCGCGTCCAGCTGCGGGTCCATGAAGCCGCACCCTTGGCCCAGCCCGTATTCGGCCGACACCTGCCGAATCAGCGCCGCCAGCGCGCCATTGTCCGCCGCCGCCAGCGGCCGGATGACATAGCCCTGCTGCCTGCCGGCATGCTGCAGGGCGCGCCGGTACAGCCGCAGCCCCTCTTCCAGCCTTGCCCGCTCCGCCTCGTCCAGCTGCAGCAGCACCCGCGCCATGTCTGCGTCCATCGCCGCGTGCAGCCGCCGCAGCCAGTCGCGGCCGGCACCGGTCAAGTCAGCCAGCTTGCTGCGGCCATCGGCCGGACAATCGCGCCAGGCGATCAGGCCGCGCTCCGCCAAGCGCTGCAGCGGCCGGCTGCTATTGGACTTGTCCACGCGCAGCCGGTCCGCCAGCTGCTGATTGCTGGCCGGCCCGGCCTCCAGCTCGATCAACAGATGCGCCTCCACCGGACTCAGCTCGACGTCGCCGCAACGGCCGGCCAGCATGCCCAGCTCCCTGACGATATCGCGCGACAGGCCGCGCAGTTCACGTTCATCCATGGCTCACCCCTAATAGTTGCATAACGCAACCATAAAGGCATTTGGTTGCATTGCACAACCAAATTTTCCATGGGCGTGAAAAAGCCCGCCGAAGCGGGCTTTTCGCTAAGCTTCCTGAAACAGGAATTAAGCTTCGCCGACCACAACCACCTTGATCGGAGCAACCACGTCGTGGTGCAGGGCGATCTCGATGTCGTATTCGCCGATGGCCTTGAACGGGCCGTTCGGCAGGCGAACTTCGTGACGCTTGATTTCGACGCCGAAAGCGGTAACCGCTTCAGCAACGTCAACGTTGGTCACGGAGCCGAACAGACGACCGTCCACACCCGCCTTCTGGGCGATGGTGATCACGGCTTCGTTCAGCTTCTCGGCGCGTACCTTGGCGTCGGCCAGGATGGCGGCTTGCTTGGCTTCCAGATCGGCGCGACGAGCTTCGAACTCTTTCAGGTTCGATTCGGTAGCGCGCTTGGCTTTGCCTTGCGGGATCAGGAAGTTACGGGCGAAGCCGTTCTTCACATTCACCACGTCACCCAGTTGACCCAGGTTGGCAACTTTTTCGAGCAGAATGATTTGCATCTCTTAAGTTCCTTTCCCGGTCTTAGTGCTGGTCGGTGTACGGCAGGAAGGCCAGGAAGCGAGCACGCTTGATAGCGGTGGTCAGCTGACGCTGGTAGCGGGCCTTGGTGCCGGTGATGCGAGCCGGGATGATTTTGCCGTTTTCGGCGATGAAATCCTTCAGGAGATCAACGGACTTGTAGTCGATTTCCTTGATGCCTTCTGCCGTGAAGCGGCAGAACTTCTTGCGCTTGAAGAGTTGACGAGCCATTTTGACTAACCTTTTACAAATTCAACATATTCGATATTGAGTACCAACCGCGGATTGCGCAGACTGCGCTGGCCCAGGAATCCGGTGACATTCATCACCTGCCCCGCCAGCTTCCCGGCATGTTTCCGGGCGTCTTCGCCTATCCATACGGCCTGTATATCGCAGGCCACATCACGCTCGAAGCCCCCGGCGCTTTGCCGGGACTGATGCTTGAGCCACATCTCCAGCACCGGCAAGCCGGCGGGGGTGTATCTCAGCGCATCTTCGCGCTCAACCGTGACGGTCAGTAGCAGACGATTCTGCAAGACCGTTACCTCTGCCTATTAGGCAGAAGCTTCAGTCTCGGCGGCCGGCTGGGCGTCCAGCAGGTTCTTCGCCTTTTCGTCCTTCATCATCGGGGACGCGTCGGTGATGGCGCGATCCAGCTTGATGCTGAGGTGACGCAGAACAGCGTCGTTGAACTTGAAGGCGTGCTCGATCTCGGCCAGGGTTTCCGACTGGCACTCAACGTTCATCAGAACGTAGTGAGCTTTGTGCAGCTTTTGGATCGGGTAAGCCAGTTGACGGCGGCCCCAGTCTTCCAGACGGTGGATCTTGCCTTCAGCGGCCAGAACCATGCCCTTGTAGCGCTCGATCATGGCCGGAACCTGTTCGGACTGGTCCGGGTGCACGATGAACACGATTTCGTAGTGACGCATGCGAACTCCTTTTGGCTATTCGTAGCCTTTTGCCATGCGGTTGCAAAAGGCAAGGTAGTAAACCGCAGCATTCTACGCACTTTGCCGCAGCTAGGCAAACATCAGTCGGTAGATTTTGCGGATACGTGCTCGGCCGGCGCCGTGGCCGATGCGGATTTACAACTTTTTGCTGCGGCTGATATCCGTCACCACACCGTTTTTCACGGTGACCGTGGTGGTGTAAGGCAACTGGTCGTTAGCCAGCCAGGTGAGGACGCGCGTGCTGTCCACCGTCACCGTGCCATTGCCGCTCAAGCTTTTAGTCTGCGGGCCGTCGCTGGCGTAATCCGGCGCGCCGGCCTTGGAAATCAGCTCGGCCTCCTGCATGCCATTGTGCAGCCGGATATAAGTCGCAAACGGAATCGGCGCGGCTTGGGCGGCGCCGGCCAGCAGAACGGCCAGCCATAACAGTGTTTTCATTGGTTTCCTCCCGCCTCAGCGGATTTTTTTCACCACGTCGATCAGCTCGGTCACCATGCCGGTGGCGTCGCCCTGCTGCATGGCGCGGGAGACGCAGCCCTTCATGTGGTTTTCCAGCAACTGCAGCGCCACCGCGTCCAGCGCCGACTTCACCGCCGCCACCTGGGTCAGCACGTCCACGCAGTAGCGATCCGATTCGATCATGCCGCTGATGCCGCGCACCTGTCCCTCTATCCGAGCCAGCCGCTTCAACAAGGCGGCCTTGCCCGGCTGCACCACCGTGCGTTCGGCAGGCGCGTGTTCGTGGCAGCAATCATCTTTTGTATGGGTGGAGTCGGTCATCATCAGTCCCGATCAGTCAATGCGGCATTATCGCCGATTCTCATGCCGCCCGGCATCAGGCGCGCACATCGAGCACGCCCATCATGCCGGCGTCTTCGTGCTCCAGAATATGGCAGTGAAACATCCTCGGCCCAGGCAATTCCTGGCGGAAGCGCAGCCTCACCTTCTGCTCCGGCGGCACGTTGACGACGTCGCGCCAGGCCAGATACGGCTCCTTCTTCCAGCCCTTGCCATCGTGCCGCTCGGTCACCTGGAACTGGGTGCCATGCAGGTGGAAGGGATGATCCATATCGGCCTGATTATCAATCTCCCATTCTTCCACCTCGCCCACCTTGCCGATGAAATCCACGCGGTCCATGTCAAAGGTCTGGCCATTGATCAGGAACATGGCCGCCGGATTGGCCATATCCTCGCTGAACGCCACGCGCCGCCGGACCGCAGGCTTGGGCAAAGCCGCCACCCTGCCCAGGCGACGCGGCAACGCGGCGGTGGCCACGGCCGCGCCCGCCTCGATGCTCAGCAGCGGCAAGGCCTGGTCCTGCTCCGGCCCCATCATCTTGCCGCGGGCGTACGGCAATGCCAGCAATCCGGATGGTTTGCCCGGCGCGAAACGGCCAGTCACCGCCAGCTCCACCCGCGCGCCGGGCGGCAGCAATACATATTCCATGCGTCGCGGCCGTTCGATCAGGCCGCCATCGATGCCGACCAGCCAGACTTCATGCGCCGGCAGCGCCAGCTTCAGCACCCGCGCGCTGGTGGCGTTCCACACCCGCCACCGCTGGCGCTCGCCCATGCCCAGCGTCATTCTGGGCTGCCATACGCCGTTGACCAGCACGAACTGCCCTTCGCGGCCATCCATCCGGTCGGCTTCGCTATTGGCGGCGATCTGCCCATCGCCATCCAGCTTCAGATCGGACAACACCAGCCAGCGCTCCGGCAGGTGAGCCAAGGGATCACTGCGGCTTTTCACCACGAACACACCCGCCAGGCCGCGATACACCTGCTCCGCCGTATGTCCATGAGGATGCGGATGGTACCAATACGTGCCGGCACTGCCTGGCGGCAGCGTGAAACGGTATTCGCGCGCCTGTCCCGGTTGCACCGCGTCATGCGGATTGCCATCCTGGTCGGCCGGAATCGGCAGGCCGTGCCAATGCACGGTGGTCGGCTGGGGCAGACGGTTTTCGAAGCGCAACGCCAGCGTCTCGCCTTCAAACAACTCGATAGCCGGCCCCGGCACGCTGTCGTTATAGGCCCAGAAAGCCGTTGGCTTCCCTCCCGGCAGCAGGGGCAGGTTCAGCGGCGCCGCGGTCAAACAACCCTGCCAGACGCCGTCCTTGCGCTCCAGCGGCAAACGCAGCCCCTCCGGCAGCGCGCCGCCGCTCGGCATGCCCAGAGCCTGGGCTCCAGGCATGCTGGCCCCAGCCAACTCCGCGCCATGCGCCGCCTGAGCCGTATCGGCCCGCGCGGAGCGGATCATCCATGGCGACAGCGCCAGCGCGGCGCCCCATTGCATCAACCGACGTCGTTGCATCATTCGCTCCCATTGATACCCCACATAGGTATATTGCACATAGAGCGCCAACGATGCCAGCGGTTCCGCGCCACAACCGTGCAGGCATAAAAAAAACGGCAAGCCTGAGCTTGCCGTTTTGGGAAAGATGTTTGCTTACTTGGCGACGTGCGGGGTCAGCAGCTGCAGCAACTGGGCCAGGACTTTCGGGCTGCCGGCCACGATGTCGCCGGACTCCAGCCAACCTTGTTCGCCCGTGAAGTCGGTGACGATGCCGCCCGCCTCTTGCACGATCAGGCTGCCGGCCGCGATGTCCCATGGCTTCAGGTTCAGCTCGAAGAAGCCCTCGACGCGGCCGCAGGCCACATTGCACAGATCCAGCGAAGCAGCGCCTTCGCGGCGCACGCCGGCGGTTTTGGCTATCACGTCCTTCAGCATGCCCAGGTACTGGTCGAGATAGCTCTGATCGGCCACCGGGAAGCCGGTGGAAATCACGCACTCGTTCATCATGAAGCGCTTGGACACGCGGATGCGGCGGTCGTTGAGGAAGGCGCCGACGCCGCGCGAGGCGGTGAACAGATCATTGCGGCTCGGGTCGTAGACCACGGCCTGCTGGATCTGGCCCTTGTGCGCCAGCGCGATCGAGATCGAATACTGCTGATGGCCGTGCAGGAAGTTGGTGGTGCCGTCGATCGGGTCGATGATCCATTCGTATTCAGAAGAACCCACGCCTTTGGCGCCGGACTCTTCTGCTAGAATCGCGTGCTTCGGATAAGCTTCGAGAATGGTTTGGATGATCGCTTCTTCGGCAGCGCGATCCACCTCGGTCACAAAGTCATTGTGCTTTTTCTTCTCTACGCGGATGGTATCGAGATTAAGCGACGCGCGCTGGATAACACTGCCTGCGCGACGAGCGGCTTTAACCGCGACATTGAGCATCGGATGCATTGACGGCCTCTACACTTGAACAATGGGCGGATGCCCGTCTATGACGCGACACCCGCCGGTAACAATCTGGGTTAAGGAACAAAAAAACCCGACGCGTGGGCGCGGGCTTTTGGTATTTGCCCGCTATTTTAATGTGAAAACGCCAATGAATAAACCCCAAGTACCTGATTTTCTGAAAAACATCCGCGTGGTGCTGGCCAGGCCCAACCATCCGGGCAATATCGGATCGGCCGCCCGCGCGATGAAAACCATGGGTTTGAGCCGGCTCTACCTGGTGGAGCCGAAGGTATTTCCCAGCGACGAGGCCAACACCCTGGCCTCCGGCGCGGTCGACCTGCTGGAGCGCGCCACCGTGGTATCGTCGCTGGCCGAAGCGCTGGCCGACGTCACCGTGGCCTGCGCGCTGACCAGCCGCCGCCGCGAACTGACCACCCCGTTGTCCACGCCGCGCCAGACCACGCCGGAGCTGATCGCCCGCGCCCGCGACGGCGAACAGGTGGCACTGGTGTTCGGCAACGAAACCTTCGGCCTGTCGATCGAGGAAGTGGAGCAATGCAACCGGCTGGTCACCATCCCCGGCAACCCCGACTATTTCTCGCTGAACCTGGCGATGGCGGTGCAGGTGATGACTTACGAGCTGTTCAGCCACACCGGCGTGGACGTGGAATACCTGCGCGCCGACGGCGAAACCGCCACCCAGGGCGAGGTGGACGGCATGTGCGGACATCTGGAGCAGGCAATGGGCGAAATCGGCTACTTCGAACGCCGCAACGGCGAACGGCTGATGCGCCGGATGCGCACCATGTTCCATCGCGCCGGCCTGCTGCGCGAGGAAATCGACATCCTGCGCGGCTTCTACAAACAAGTGCAGCGCGTCGCCGGCAAAGCCTCCGGCCATGGCGACTGAGCCTGCCTTCGATCTGCCTTACGCGCACCCGGCGGTGCGCGACCTGGCCTTCCTGCTGACCTCCCCTTCTCCGTGGCGCTGCGGCGCCGACCTGCCGCCATCCTGCTTGCTGGGACCAGACGGCGCGGCGCTGCTGCGCGCGCTGGACCTAAACCCGGCGCCGCTGCTGGCCTGGCTGGCGGCCCGCCCCAGCAAACGGCTAGGCCACTATGCCGAAAGACTGTTTTCCTTCTGGTTCCGCCACGCGCCGCACATCCGCCTTGCCGCGGAAAACCTGACGGTCCACAACAATGAACGGCGCACGCTGGGCGAGTTCGACTTCCTGCTTTGGCTGGATGGCGAGCCTTGGCATCTGGAAACCACCAGCAAGTTCTACCTGCAGCTGGGCGCGGGCCCGGATGGGCTGATCGGCCCCGGCCTGCTCGACGCCTGGCGTTTGAAATCGAACAAGCTCGCAACGCAACTGGAACTGAGCCGCCACCCGGCCGCCGCCGCCCGCTTGCCGGACGGCTTTGCCGGCTGCCGCGTCGGCGCGCGCCTGACTGGCTGGTTCTTCTACCCGGCGGACCCGCGGCCATCGGCGCCGCTGGCCGCGGATCAGTTGCGCGGCTGGCACGCGCCCTTGGCGCTACCTTGGCCGAGACGCCATGCCGACTCGCGCTGGGCCTGGCTGCCGCGCTTGTCATGGCTGGCGCCGGCCAAAGTGGACGCGGCGGACACGCACGACGAAAGCGACCTGCGCGCGCGGCTGCAGCCCCATCCTACGCCGCAATTGGTGGCGGAACTGCAAGCGGCCGCGGATGGCAGCTGGCGCGAAGTGGCGCGCGGCTTCGTCACGCCTGCCGCATGGCCCGATCCAGACCGCCTGGCCGAATTGCAAGCACGCATCGCCGCCTTGTCCGCGCCATGACAGGCCGCCGTTTTTCCACGCAATGCCCGTATCTGCATCCCCCACGCGCAAAAAAGCCCACGGCCTTGCGGCGGCGGGCTTTGTCCAAGTCAGGTGCGATCAGCGCGCGGCGACCAGCTTGATCTCAACCTTCCAGGCCGGATTGGCCAGCTTGGCCTCCACCGTGGCGCGGGCGGGCACGTGGCCGGCCGGCACCCAGGCATCCCAGGCGGCGTTCATCGCTTCGTAATCGGCCAGGCTGGCCAGGAAAATGGTGACATCGACGATCTTGGTCTTGTCGGAGTCCAGTTCCGCCAGCAGGGCGTCGATCTGAGCCAGCACGTTCTCGGTCTGGGCGCGGGCGTCGGCCTCGGTGTTTTCCGGCACTTGGCCAGCCAGGAAGATCAGGCCATTGCTGACCACGGCCTCGGCCAGGCGGGCGCCCTGCTTGTGACGGTAGATGCTCATATCGTTCTCCATATGCGGTGGGTTATCGCCGTCGATTCTAGCGGCAAAGCGCTCAGCTGTCCCGCTGGGCCTGTGCCAGGTCCGCGATCAGCGCCGCCTCGCCCTCCACGCCCACCGACAGCCGGATCAGGTTGTCGTGGATGCCCAGCGCTGCGCGGCGCTCGGCCGGAATCGACGCGTGCGTCATCGCCGCCGGCAGGCAGACCAGGCTTTCCACCCCGCCCAGGCTCTCCGCCAGCGTGAACAGTTTCAGCCGCGACAGGAAGGCTTTCACATCGCCCTTCAAATAGAACGACACGATGCCGCCGTAGCCCTGCATCTGCCCGCGCGCCAGCTCATGCTGCGGATGACTCTCCAGCCCCGGGTACAGCACCTGCTCCACCCACGGCTGCGCCTCCAGCCAGCGCGCGATGGCCAGCGCATTGCGGTTGTGCTGCTCCACGCGCAAGGCCAGCGTGCGCAGCCCGCGCAGCACCAGGAAGCTGGGGAAGGCGTCCAGAATGGCGCCGACGGCGTTGTGCAGGAAGGCCAGTTGTTCGGCCAGCTCGGGTTTGTCGCGGCTGACCACCGCCACGCCGGCCACCACGTCGGAATGGCCGTTCAGGTATTTGGTGGCGGAATGGACCACGATGTCGAAGCCGAAATCCAGCGGCCGCTGGTTGACCGGCGAAGCGAAGGTATTGTCGACCACACCGATCAGGCCGTGACTGCGGGCGATGGCGGCCACTGCCTGCAAATCGACCAGCTGGTTCAGCGGATTGGACGGCGTTTCCACCCAGATCATCTTGGTATTCGGGCGGATGGCGGCCTGCAGCGCGGCGCTGTCGGCGGACGCGACGTAAGTCACCTCCAGATTGGCGCTGAGCTTGCGCACTTTCTCGAACAGGCGGTAGGTGCCGCCATACAGATCGTTGACCGCGATCAGGTGGCTGCCGGCCGGCAGCAGCTCCAGCACGGTGGAGATGGCGGCCAGGCCGGAGCCGAAAGCGTAGCCGCGCAGGCCGCCTTCCAGCTCGGCCACGGCGCGCTCCAGCGCCTCGCGCGTCGGGTTCTGCGAACGCGAGTATTCATAGCCGGTATGCTCGCCCGGCGCGCTCTGGCGGTAGGTGGACGTGGCGTAGATCGGCGGCATCACCGCGCCGAATGCGTCTTCATGGGCGCCGGCGGTCACGGCCAGGGTGTGGAAATCCGTCATGGTTGATCCTCTCGATGCTATTTACGGCAATAGTTCCGGCCCAGTCGGCGGGCCGTGTCATGGGGGGCGCTCAGGCCGCGCGCGGCTGACGCCGCCAGAAGGACAGCAGATCGGCCTGGGTGATCAGGCCCAGATAGCGGCCGTTGTCCACGATCAAGGCGATATGGCCGTCGTTGAACACCTGCAGCAAATCCTGCAGCGAGGCATGCGGCGACAGCGTCTGCACATGGTCGCTCATCGCGCTGCGCACGGTCTGGCGGAAGTTGTCCGGCTCGCCGTTCACCGACAGCAGCAAATCCCACTCATCCAGCACGCCGACCACGCGGTCGTCCTCCAGCACCGGCATCTGCGACACATCGTGCAGGCGCATGCGCTGGTAAGCCACGTTCAGCGGCTCGTCTGGATGGCATGATACGGTGCTGCCATCCTGATGGCGGCGGACGATCAGATCGGTCAGGCCGCCCAGCTGCGGCAGGCGCAGCATGCCCTGATCCACCAGCCAGTCGCGGTTATACATCTTGGACAGGTACTTGTTGCCGCTGTCGCACACCAGCGTCACCACCCGCTTGGGGACCGTCTGCTCGCGGCAATAGCGCAAGGCCGCCGCCAGCAAGGCGCCGGACGAGGAGCCGGCCAGGATGCCCTCGGCGCGCAGCAGCTGCTGCGCGGTATCGAAGCTTTCCTGATCGCTGATGCGGAAGGCGCGCCGCACCTGGGAGAGGTCGGTCTGCGGCGGGATGAAGTCTTCGCCTATGCCCTCGATCAACCAGCTGCCGGCCTGGCCGTAGCTGCCGGTTTCGACATAGTCCGCCAGCACCGAACCCACCGGATCGGCCAGCACGAAGGCGGTATCGGGAGAGCGGGCGCGGAAGAAGCGGCTCAGGCCGGTCAGCGTGCCGCTGGAGCCCACGCCCACCACCACCGCGTCCACCTTGCCGTCCATCTGGCGCCAGATCTCCGGGCCGGTAGTGGTCTCATGCGCCAGCGGGTTGGCTGGATTGTTGAATTGGTCGATATAGTAGGCGCCGGGGGTTTCGCTTGCGATGCGCGCCGCCAGGTCCTGGTAATACTCCGGATGGCCCTTGCCCACGTCGGAGCGGGTCAGCACCACTCGGGCGCCCAACGCCTGCAGGTGCAGAATCTTCTCGCGGCTCATCTTGTCCGGCACCACCAGCGTCAAGGGATAACCCTTCTGCGCCGCCACCAGGGCCAGGCCCAAGCCGGTGTTGCCGGCGGTGGCTTCGATGATGGCGCCGCCAGGCTGCAGCAGGCCGTCGCGCTCGGCCGCCTCTATCATCGTCAGCGCGATGCGGTCCTTGATCGAGCCGCCCGGATTCTGGCTTTCCAGCTTCAGGTACAACTCGCAGGGGCCGGTGTCCAGATGGCTTACCTTCACCAGCGGGGTATTGCCGATCAGCGACAAAACCGACATATCTTTCATCTCAACACTCCAGGCTATTTTAAAATTACTTTTAGTAATTTTTAGTTATATAAAAAGCAAAAAATTTTCTACTTCTTCGCCATCTTGCTACCCAGGTATAGCAAGGCTTTACACCACCGCGCTGGCTTGCATGAAGCTGTAGAAAAACACCAGCTCCGGATCGCTGCGCAGTTGACGCAGCTCGCGCGTCATTTCCTCGACCAGCTGCGCGTCCACTCGGCCAGATTCGATCAGTTGATCCGCCGCCGACAGCAGCAGCTCGGTCCAATAGTCCAGCACCAACTGGCGGCGGTGCGGCTCGCGGCTGTCCAGATGCCAGGTCTTGACCCGCGTTTCCACGTCGCGGAAGCCCAGCCGCAGCAGCATATTGCCCAGCTTGGCGCCGACGAAGGGATCGCCGCCGACTGCCAGCTGATGGTCATTGAAGGCCAGCCAGTATTGCTGCAGCCGCGCCGAGTACGGCGCCATGAAGAAAGTGGCGTTCATCGCTTCGGTCGCGTACAAGCGGGCGCCGGGCTTGAGCACGCGCCGCGCTTCGGCCAGCACCCGCTCCGGCGCATGCACGTGTTCCAGAATCCAGCACAGAAAGGCGCCGTCGAAGCTGGCCGGCGCGAAATCCATGTCCTCCGCGTCCATGTGCAGCAGCGTGGCTCGCTCCTGGAACGGGCTGCCCTGCAGCCTTTGCCGCGCCACCGCCAGCTGGCGTTGGCTGAAGTCGATGCCGGTTATGTTCAGGTCCGGAAAGCGGCGCAACAGGATTTCAGTTTGCGCGCCGACGCCGCAACCGACCTCCAGCAGCCGGCCGCCGCCGGAAAAGTCGACGTCGCGGTACACCATGGCCTCGAAAAATCGGGCCTGGCGCACCAGCCGCGCCTGTTCAGTGGCGGAAAAGCCATGGATGTACGGCTGATCCTGCGGCGCTTCCGCCAGTTGCAATGCACTCATCGATGACCTCGCTCGGATAAGCAACAGGCCCACATTATATTTCTCACAGCTATTTGGAAAACAAATTTTATTAGAAATTTGAATATAGAGAAAAACTCTAACCGCGCGCAGGCAAGAAAAAACCCGCATCGGCTCGATGCGGGTTTGATCATGGCGACCGTCTGGATCAGGCCAGCGCGGTCTGCCTCAGGTTCTGCGAGAAGCGCTGCAGCGCGGCGATGCCGGAGGCCTCAGCGCGGCTGCACCAGTCCTGCAACTCCTGCAGCAGTTGCTCGCGGCTCATGCTGGAGCGCTCCCACAGACGCGTCAGCTCCTGTCGCATCGTGTAGATGGTGGCCAACACCTGGCTTTGCTCCAGAACCTTGGCCAGTTGCGCGCGCTCGGCTTCCGGCATGTCCTTCGCGTCCTGCTTCAGCCATACCTTCATCTTGCGCTTCAAGTTGACCTGCGGCAGCTCCGGCAGGCTCAGCTTGGCCAGCTCCGCGCGGTATTCCGCCTTCAGCTCGCGCGCGTAGCGGGAGGCGATGGCGTAGCGGTTGGCGATGATGGCCTGCAAATGCTCCAGATCCAGCTGCGGCCGCGACGGATCCTGCGCCAGTTGCGGCGCCACCTTGCGCACCGTGGCCAGCTTCAGGCTCGCCAGGATGCGGATGTACATCCAGCCGATGTCGAACTCGTACCACTTGTACGACAGCTTGGCCGAGGTGCCGAAGGTGTGGTGGTTGTTATGCAGCTCTTCGCCGCCCACCAAAATGCCCCAGGGCACCAGGTTGGTGGACGCGTCTTCATTCTCGAAATTGCGATAGCCCCAGAAGTGGCCCAGGCCATTGATGACGCCGGCGGCCCAGAACGGGATCCACACCATCTGCACCGCCCAGATGGTCAACCCCAGCGGCCCGAACAGGATCAGGTCGATGATCAACATCAGCACGATGCCCTTGGCGTTGTGGCGGCTGTAGACGTTGCGCTCCAGCCAGTCGTCCGGCGTGCCGTGGCCGAACTTGTCCATGATGGACTGATCCTTGCAGGCGGCGCGGTACAGCTCGGCGCCTTCCCACAGCACTTTCTTGATGCCCAGCACTTGCGGGCTATGCGGGTCTTCCTGCGTTTCGCAGCGGGCATGATGCTTGCGATGGATGGCGGCCCATTGCTTGGTGACCATGCCGGTGGTCAGCCACAGCCAGAAACGGAAAAAATGGCTGGCGATGGGATGCAGATCCAATGCGCGGTGCGCCTGGTGGCGATGCAGGAAAATGGTGACGGAGGCAATCGTGATGTGGGTCAGGATCAGGGCGGCAACGATATAGCCCCACCACGGAAGGTCCATCAGACCGTTGAGCCAGTTCATGTCTTGAATCAATCCAATTACTTAGATGTAAAGCTCTATTCTATAGCACAGCCGGCGCCGCTGTCAGAGCGTTTTTCCCGCCCTCGCCGCCGAACACACCATCCAAACCGCTGTTGGTGTACCATAGAGCCTCATTTCACCCTAGTTCAGAAAAATACTAGTGTTGCCAAAACGTCAGCTGATCATTGCCGGCGCCGCCATCGGCGGCCTGTTTGTCCTGTACGCGGGTTCCAGCTATTGGGCCGGCGTCAAGGCCGAAGACACCTTGCAGGAGCAATACCGGATGCTTGCCGGTGTGCCGCTGTTCAAGGTCAAATCGCACAGTTACGAACGCGGCTGGTTCTCGTCCAGCGAGACCACCGAACTGGTGTTCAACCGCCATCTGTCCGGCCCTTACGAAAACATGCTGCCGGATAATATGAAGCCGTTGCTGAACGCCACGATCAAGTTCACCAACCATATCCAGCATGGTCCGCTGCCAGGCTTGGGTTCGTTCGACTTCCGTCCGGGGCGCGCGCTGGTGCGCACCGAGTTCGCGATGAGCGACGCCACCCGCAAGACGCTGAAGACCTTCTTCGGCGACAAGGAGCCGATCACCATCGTCAACCGCATCGGCTTTGGCGGCGGCGGCCTGCTTGACGTCAGCGTGCCGGCCTTCGACTACGAAGAAGCGCTGTCCGGCGTTAAGATGAAGTGGAAGGGCTTCGACCTCAAGGTCGACTATTCGCATAACTACCAAGACTACAAGACCGAGGCGCTGTCGCCGGGCTTCCTGCTGGAAGCGTCCAGCAAGGGCGGCGTGTCGTTCGACGGCGTGCATTACGCCTCCGACATGCGCTTGGGCGGCACCGGCGTCAAGCTGGGCACCAGCGAGCTGACCATAGGCAATGTGCAGCTGACCTCGCACGAGAGCGTGCCCTACAGCATCAAGCTCAACGAGCTGATCTACCTGATGACGCGCGTCCGCGTCGGCGAGTTCGTCAACCCGTCCGGCGAATTCAAGCCGTCGTCGGTGGTGTTGAAAAATTTCAGCTACCAAATCGTCACCAGCGAGCAGGACGACTTCGTCAATACGCGCGGCAAGGTCAACTTTGCCGAGCTGAACATCAGCGACCATCGCTATGGCCCGATGCGCCTCGACGTGTCGGCCAACCACCTGCACGGCCCGACGCTGGTCAAGCTGGACAAGGCGATCAGCGCGATTCCGTTTGAAGGCGTGGACCCGGCGGTGCTGCGCAAGCAATACGTCGACACCATCAAGAAGAACGCGGTGCCGCTCTTGGAAAACAATCCCAAGCTGCTGATCAACGAGTTCTACCTGAAGATGCCGACCGGCGAAGCCAAGCTGCAAGGCAGCCTGGGCATCAACGGGCTGACCCCCGCGGACCTGAACGACATCACGCTGCTGGCCAAGCGCATCGAGGCGGAAGCCAAGCTGAGCCTGCCGCGCCAGACCCTGGAAGACCTGGTGCTGACCCAGGCCCGCAATCTGTTCACGGTGGACCACACGGCGGAAGAGCAGCCGAATATGAAGGAAGTGGAAGACCTGGCGCGCAGCCTGCTGGACAGCCAATTGTCGCAATGGAAGAACGACGGCTATCTGGTTGAGGACAAGGGGCAGATCTCCACCGATCTGAACTACAACGCGCAGGGCCTGACCATCCATCAGAAGAAAGTGCCGCTGCCCTGGCAGGATGAGCCTGCCGACGCTTCGGCGCCGGCGGCCGAGACCAAGGTCAAAAACTAACGGCGCCATCCATGCAAAAGGGGCTGTCTCTCGACAGCCCCTTTTTTTCATCTCTACGCGCAATCGGTCAGGACGCGTCTTCCATCTGGCTTTGCAGGTAGTTCTGCAAGCCCACCTTCTCGATCAGGCCGAGCTGGGTCTCCAGCCAGTCCACATGCTCTTCCTCGCTCTCCAGGATGTCCTCCAGCAGATCACGGCTGACGTAATCCTGGGAAGTCTCGCAGTAGGCGATGGCTTCGCGCAGCAGCGGCAGCGCGTCCATCTCCAGCTTCAGGTCGCACTCCAGCATTTCCTTCGGGTTTTCGCCGATGTGCAGCTTGCCCAGATCCTGCAGATTCGGCAGCCCTTCCAGAAACAGCACGCGCTCGATCAGCTTGTCGGCGTGCTTCATCTCGTCGATGGATTCTTCGTATTCGTGCTCGTTGAGTTTCTTCAGGCCCCAGTTCTTGTACATGCGGGCGTGCAGAAAATATTGATTGATGGCGGTGAGTTCGTTCTTGAGAATCTGGTTCAGGTATTTGATGACCTTCTTGTCGCCTTGCATGTCCTATCCTCCTGGGAAATCATCCAGGCATTATGGCACAGCAAGGCTTCATCTCAAGGCGCGATAGCGGCATGGCCGGCGAGAAATGCCGGCGGCGGGAAGAAGTCAGGCGGCGTTGCGGGCCACCGAGCAGGACGACAGTTCGATCTGGGCGTCCTTGCGGATCTGATTGGCCATGCAGGCGCACTTGCCGCAATCGGAAGCGATGCCGAGCTCGCGGCGCAGGTCGCACATGCGCGTGGCGCCGCCATACACCGCTTGGCGGATCTGGCTGTCGGTCACTGCGTTGCACAGGCAGACGTACATGGAAGCCCCCTCTGGCTTACAATCAAGAATAATTATCATCATCATAGAGACAAACAAGAATGATTGTCAATAACGTCGATAGAGTATGGAAGCCAAATGCCACAGTCGCCGCCATCATTGAGCGCGATGGCCGTTTTCTGATGATTGAGGAGGAAACGCCGGACGGGTTGCGGCTCAATCAGCCTGCCGGCCATCTGGAACGCGGCGAAACCCTGCCGCAGGCCGTCATTCGCGAAACGCGCGAGGAAAGCGGCTGGCATTTCACCCCGCGCGGCTTGGTCGGCATTTACCTGGCGGACCGCGCCGGCAGCGACATCACCTATCTGCGCTTCGCCTTCGCCGGCGACGCCGCCGCGCCCGAAAGCGCCGTCGCACTGGATGAGGGCATCGTCGCCGTGCACTGGCTGACGCGCGAGGAGATCGCCGCCCAGTCCCAGCGGCTGCGCAGCCCGGTGGTGATGCAATGCATCGACGACTATCTTAATGGCATACTGTATCCGCTGGAACTGATACGCGACCTGCGCTGAGCCCCACCGGATACCGCCTATGATCAAAGCCCTGCTGGCCTTATTGCTCTTTTGCGCCCTGCCCCAGGCCTTCGCCGATGCGCTAAACATCTGTTATCATTACCGATGTTCCAGGCACGCCTCCTTCGAACTATCCGCAGAGGAGCGTGATTGGCTGGCGGCGCGGCTATTCCAGGCCGATACGGCGCAAAACGAGCGCGAGGCGGTAGCAGACGCGGTTCAGGCCTTGTACTTCATCGCCGCGCGCGATATGCCGATCTGGCAGGACAAAGGCGGCAATTTCCATGACGGCCCGGCCGAAGGCCGGATGGATTGCGTGGACCACAGCAGCAATGTCACCACCTTTCTGCGCTACCTGGATAGCCAGGGCTGGTTGAAATTCCACCATGCGGCGCCACCTGAATGGCGCGCGCCGCATATTCTGGACTTGCACTACACCGGCGTGCTGCACGATACCGCCGCCAATCAGGACTGGGCGGTGGACACTTGGTTCAAGGATTTCGGGGAACCGCCCGTGGTGGTTCCCCTTTCAGTTTGGATGACGGGTTACGAGCCGCCGGCCGTACCCGAGCCTGTCAAACAGGCAAGCAACAGCAAGGAAGGAAGCACCCCGTGACGGGTAAGAAACGCATCGTCGTCGGCATGTCCGGCGGCGTGGATTCGTCGGTAACGGCCTGGCTGCTGAAGCAGCAGGGCCATGAAGTGATCGGCGTGTTCATGCAAAACTGGGAAGACGACAACGACGACGAATACTGCTCCATCAAGCAGGACGCGCTGGACGCGATGAGCGTGGCCGACATCGTCGGCATCGACATGGAAATCGTCAATTTCGCCAAGGAATACAAGGACCGCGTGTTCTCGTACTTCCTGAAGGAATACTCGGCCGGCCGCACGCCGAATCCGGACGTGCTGTGCAATGCCGAGATCAAGTTCAAGGCCTTCCTCGACTACGCGATGGAACTCGGCGCCGACTGCATCGCCACCGGCCACTACGCGCGCAAGATGGAACAGGACGGCGTCCATTACCTGATGAAGGCGGTGGACCACACCAAGGACCAGAGCTACTTCCTGTACCGCTTGCAGCAGCATCAGTTGGCGAAGGCCATCTTCCCGCTGGGCGACATCAAGAAGACCGAAGTGCGCCAGCTGGCGGAACAAGCCGGCCTGCCCACCGCCGCCAAGAAAGACTCCACCGGCATCTGCTTCATCGGCGAGCGGCCGTTCCGCGAGTTCCTGCAGCGCTACCTGCCCACTTCGCCCGGCCAGATGGTGACGCCGGACGGCAAAGTCGTGGGCGAGCACATCGGCCTGATGTACTACACGCTGGGCCAGCGCAAGGGCCTGACGATCGGCGGCAGCAAGGACGGCAACGGCGAGCCGTGGTTCGTCGCCGGCAAGGATATCCCGGGCAACAAGCTGATTGTGGTGCAAGGCCACGACCACCCGCTGCTGCTGAAGCCGACGCTGTCCATGGCCGACCTGAGCTGGACGCTGCCGGACGCGCCGGCGCCAGGCGACTACAGCGCCAAGAACCGCTATCGCATGGCCGATGCCGCCTGCTCGCTGTCTTCCATTGTCGACGGCCAGGCCAGCCTGCGCTTCCAGGAGAAGCAATGGGCTGTCACCCCAGGCCAATCGGCTGTGCTGTACCACGGCGACATCTGCCTGGGCGGCGGCATCATCCAGTAAGCCCTGGCGTCGGCCATCATCAGCGGACATGAAAAAGGCAGGTCAATGACCTGCCTTTCGCTTTTCCTTCAAGCCGGAATCAGTGGCCGTTGGCGTGGGAACAGCCGGAGATCAGGTTCTTCAGATCGTCCACTTTCACCAGCTGGATATGCTTGTGATCGACGGCGATCCAGCCCTGCTGCTGGAACTTGGACAGCGTGCGGCTGACGGTCTCCAGCTTCAGGCCGAGGAAGCTGCCGATCTCCTCGCGGCTCATGCGCAGGATGAAGTCGTTGGCGGCGAAGCCGCGGGTGGACAGGCGCTGCGACAGGTTCAGCAAGAAGGCGGCAATGCGCTCCTCGGCCTTCATATTGCCAAGCAGCAGCATGACGTTCTGGTCGCGCACGATTTCGCGGCTCATCAGCCGGTAGAAATGGTGCTGCAGGCTGGGGATGTCGCGGCTCAGCGTCTCCATGCGGTTGAACGGCAGCTCGCACACCTCGCTGTCCTCCAGCGCGATGGCGTCGCAGCTGTGGTTGCCGGTGGAAATGCCGTCCAGACCCATCAGCTCGCCGGACATCTGGAAACCGGTGACTTGTTCGCGGCCGTCCTGGCTGGCGACGCAGGTTTTGAAGAAGCCGGTGCGCACGGCGAACAGCGACTTGAAAGACTCGCCGCTATGGAACAGGTACTCGCCTCGCTTCAGACGGCGGCTCTGCCGAATCACCGTATCGAGCTGGCTCATCTCCTCGCGATTGAGGCCAACCGGGAGACACAGCTCGCGCAAACTACAGCTGGAGCAAGAGACTTTTAAACTATGCAGGGGTATGTGATTGTGTTCTGACATGCTGTATGGGCTGCAAGCCGGTAAAGGTTGACCCTTATCAATACTGAGTTCACGGGTTTTCCGCAAATTTACCAGTACACCAGAAGTTTTTCCATCAGAAAACGACATGAAAACCACCCATCCCTATTCTCCCGCTCATTTTGAGTTTGATCGCGAGCTGATCGAACGACTGGATGGCTCAGGGCCGCGGTACACATCGTACCCGACCGCGGATCGCTTTACATCCAATTTTTCCGAAAGCGACTATCTGCTTCGCTTGAAGCAGCGCCGCATCGGCGCCAACCGCAAGCCCTTATCGCTTTACGTGCACATACCGTTTTGCAACACGGTCTGTTTCTACTGCGCTTGCAACAAGATCATCACCAAGGACAAGAGCAAGGCCGACATCTATCTGGACTATCTGGAGAAGGAAATCCGCCTGGTGGCCGAGCAGCTCGGTTGCCGCGAAAAAGTCATCCAGCTGCACTTTGGCGGCGGCACCCCCACCTTCCTGTCCGATGCCCAGCTTGAACGATTGATGGGCATGCTCTCCACCCATTTTGAATTCATGCCAGATGGAGAATATTCCATAGAGATCGATCCGCGCAAGGTTTCGCGCGAAACGATGCAAAAACTGGCGGAATATGGCTTCAATCGCATCAGCGTCGGCGTGCAGGACTTCGAGCCGGCCGTGCAGAAGGCGGTCAACCGCGTTCAGAGCGAAGAGGAAACCCGCGCCGTGATCGAGGCCGGGCGCGCGGCCGGCATCCAGTCGGTCAGCCTGGACCTGATCTACGGCCTGCCGCTGCAGACGCGCGAATCGATGCTGCGCACGCTGGAAACCGCGCTGGCGCTCGATCCGGATCGGTTGGCCTTGTACAACTACGCCCACCTGCCGACGGTATTCATGCCGCAGCGCCGCATCCATGAGGCCGACCTGCCGCCTGCCGGCGTCAAGCTGGACATCCTGCAGGACGCGGTGAAGATGCTGACCAATGCCGGCTATGTGTTCATCGGCATGGATCATTTCGCCAAGCCGGACGACGAGCTGGCCGTCGCCTTGCGCCAGGGCCGGCTACAACGCAACTTCCAGGGCTATTCCACCCACGCCGACTGCGACATGCTGGGCTTCGGCGTGTCATCCATCGGCAAGATCGGCGCCTGTTACACGCAGAACGACAAGACGCTGGAAGGCTATTACGCCGCGCTGGATCAGAAAAAGCTGCCGGTGGTGCGCGGCCTGACGCTGGACAACGACGACGTGCTGCGCCGCACCATCATCCAGGGCCTGATGTGCCGCTTCTCGCTGTCGGTGGAGGCCATCGAGGAAATCTACGGCATCAATTTCGCCCAATACTTCACCGAAGAAATGCCGCAGATCCGGGTTTTCCAGCAGCAGGGCCTGCTGTCCTTCGACGGCGACTTCCTGATGGTGGAGCCCAAGGGCCGTTTCCTGATCCGCAATATCGCGATGATCTTTGACCGGCATCTGCGCGAACGGCAGACTCACGCCCGTTATTCCAAAACCATCTGATCGATCCCCCTCGCGCCTCCGGCGCGAGATTTCATGCCTGCGCGCCTTGCAGGAACACAAGCGGCAAGGCGCGCGCAGCCGGCCGCCGTCCTTTCATGGCCTGCACCATCCAATGCTGTCTCCCACGCGATAGCTGCCCGTCTGTAAATCACTATCATTTAGACTTGCATTAAGCAATTCCACTTATACAGTTCAAGGATAGGGAACTTCATTCCGCCACGTTTTGCCCTCCAGCGTTCCTGCGCGGGCAATACGGAAGGAGTATCGCCATGACCACCCCCATCGTCCGGCTGATGCAACGCCTCAGCTATCCCAAGCGTTTTGCCGTCATCGGACTGTTGTTCGCCTTCGCGCTGCTCTACTTGGTCTACGCCCTGTATCGAACCAATCAGGACAACATCGAGTTCACCAACAAGGAAAAAATCGGCGTCGTTTATATGCAGCCGCTGACCGCCTGCCTTGCCGCCGTGCAGTTGCAGCAAGAGCTGGCGGTGCGCGCGGCGCTGGGCGACAGCCAGGCCCGCAGCGGCCTGAGCGATGCGACTCGGCAACTGCAGACCAAATGGCAGGCCTTGAAAACGGTCAACGATCAGATTGGCGGCACGCTGAACAGCGACAGCGCCTGGAAAGACACGCTTGCCGGCTGGAACGCTTTGCAGGCCGCCGGCAATGCTGCGCCTGCGCAGCAGATTGCCGCCTACGCCGCCTTCAACGACAAGCTGAACAACCTGATCGGCGCCATCAGCGACAATTCCAACCTGACGCTGGACCCGGACATCGATACCTATTATCTGATGGATGCCTCAACCTCCAAGCTGCCGACCTTGCTGATCCACCTGGGCGAAGCGCATGCCGTCGCCGCGCTGGCAGAGGCCAATCATCCGCTGGAATCCGGACAACGAGACAGGCTGGTCGAACTGCGCCCGCTGATCGGAGAAGCCAGCGACGGCCTGGTCAGCGACGTCGGCAAGGCCTTCGCCTACAACGCGGGATTGAAAGCCGATCTTGCGCCCTTGGGCGACAAGCTGGCCGCCATCCTGAAAAACCAGGGCCAGGGCATAGACGACGCCGTCGCCGGCAAGACCGGCGCCAGCGGGCTGAAGATCGCCGGCCATACCGCCGAAAACGTCCAGGCCATCTCGGCCTACATGTCGAGCGGGCTGGCTAGGTTGAACGATCTATTGCAAGCCCGGATAGACCGCACCGCCCTGCAACGCGACACCTATATCGGCATCAGCTTCGCCGCCATGCTGCTGGCCATCTTCCTGTTCCAGCAACTGTATCTGTCGATCACGCTGCAACTGGGCGGCGAGCCCTTCTACGTGCAGGAAGTCGTCGAGCAGATCGCCTCCGGCCGGCTGGATACCCGCATCCAGTTGCGCGACAACGACGAATCCAGCTTGCTCGCCACCATCCGCAGCATGCGCAATCAGCTGCGGGAAACCGTATCCCAATTGATCTCCACCGCCAACGAAGTCAACGGCGCGGCGTCCCTGATGGCGCAGAGCGCGCAAAGCATCACCTCCAGCAGCTGCCAGCAGAACGAGGCCGCCGCCAGCATGGCCGCCGCGATAGAGCAGCTGAGCACCAGTCTGTCGGTTTGCGCGGAACAATCGGAACAAGCGGATCGGCTCTCCACCGACGCCGTCCACGAGTCCGGCGAGGGAGACAAGGTGATCGCCGCCACCAGCAGCAGCATGGACGGCATCGTGCGCGACGTGTCCACGGTGTCGGACACGATAGGCGAGCTGGGGAAACAGTCCGAATCCATCGCCGGCATCGTCGATGTGATCCGCGACGTGGCGGAGCAGACCAATCTATTGGCGCTGAATGCGGCGATCGAGGCGGCGCGAGCCGGCGAAATGGGACGCGGCTTTGCCGTGGTGGCGGACGAGGTGCGCAAGCTGGCGGAACGCACCGCGCTGTCCACCACCGAAATCAGCAACATCGTCAGCCAGATCCAGAGCACGGCGCAACGCGGCACGCAGAGCATGCAGGTGGGCATGCGCGCCATCATGGACGGCCAGCAGCGCGCGCGGGCGGCCGGCAACAGCATGAATGAGATACGCCAACGCATCACCGACGTGCTGGCCAGCATCCATCAGATCACCGATTCGCTGCGCGAACAGAGCCACGCCAGCCAGACGCTGGCGCAGAATGTGGAGCAGGTCTCAAAGATGTCCGAGCAGAACACGATGGCGGTCAAGGCCAGCGCCGAAACCGCCGGCGAGCTGCAGACGATTTCGGCGCGGCTGCTCGGCGTGGCCGGCCGCTTCACCGTGTAGCCGCGCCGAATCGAAAAGCCGGCGGGCTTTGGCTTACCAGATGCCCTTCTCCACCTTGTCGGCCAACTCGGGATAGCGGTCCGCCTTGAATTCCGGCACCACCACGCCGGCCTTCAGCTGGCGCTGGTAATCGCCGAGCACAATGAAGAAATAGCGCGACAACAGCAGGATGGCGGCCAGATTGATCAGCGCCATCAGTCCCATCGCCAGATCGGCCATGTCCCACACCAGCGGCAGGCTGGCCAGCGCGCCAAACAGCACCATCGCCAGCACCAGCAAGCGAAAGGCCAGCAGACCGCGCTTGCTGTTGAGAATGAACTCGACATTGCCTTCGGCGTAGGCGTAATTCCCCAGAATGGACGTGAAGGCGAACAAAAACATCGCCACCGCCAGGAACGATACGCCCAGCGGACCGAATTGCGATTCGATGGCCTTTTGAGTCAGCGCCACGCCGCTCAAACCCTGGTCATGCACGCCGGACAGCAGAATGATGGCGGCGGTGGCGGTGCAGATCACCATGGTATCGATGAACACGCCGAACATCTGGATCGCGCCCTGGCTGGCCGGGTGGCGCGACGCCGCCGTGGCCGCGGCATTGGGCGCGGAGCCCATGCCCGCCTCATTGGAGAACAAGCCGCGCTTGATGCCCAGCATCATCGCCTGGCTCACCGCGTAACCGGCCGCGCCGCCGGCCGCCTGCTCCAGGCCCAGCGCGCTCTTGACGATCAGCACCACCAGACCGGGCAGTTCCGCCGCATGGATGGCCAGCACGTAGAAGGCCATCGCCAGGTAAATCAGCGCCATCACCGGCACCAGCCATTCGGCCACCCGCGCCACGGAGCGGATGCCGCCGAAGATGATAGGCGCGGTCATCGCCGTCAGCGCCACGCCGACGAACAGCGGATGCCAGCCCCAGGCGCCGGCCGTGGCGGCGACGATGGAGTTGGCCTGCACCGCGTTGAACACCAGGCCGAAGGCCAGGATCAGGCAGAGCGCGAACACCACGCCCAGCCAGCGCTGGCCCAGGCCTCTCTGGATGTAGTAGGCCGGCCCGCCGCGGAAGGTTTCGTCATGGTGATTGGTCTTGAACAGCTGCGCCAGCGTCGATTCGACGAAGGCGCTGGACATGCCGAGCAAGGCGGTCAGCCACATCCAGAACACCGCGCCCGGCCCGCCGACGGCGATGGCGATGGCCACGCCGGCGATATTGCCGGTGCCCACGCGGCTGGCCAGCCCGGTGGCGAAGGCCTGGAACGGCGAAATATCGTTCTTGCTGCGGTGGCCGCCACGGCCGCCGGTCATTTCCTGCCAGCCGCGCCGGAACAGGCGCAGCTGCAGCAGGCCGGAACGCAATGTGAAATACAGGCCGACCGCGATCAACAGCGCGATCAGTATCTTGCCCCACAACACATCGTTGACGGCATTGATCAGTGAATGAAACAACTCCATGGTTCTCCTTGGCGTTCTGAGCGTAAACCTTCCCGCAGCGGCAATATGCGTCGCCGCGGGAATGGAAGGTTGGATGAATCCCGATCTGGCGCCGGGATAAGCACCTTGAGAACAGAAAGCAGATTCGGCGTCAGCCCCTGCCGATTGGCTTGCCGCAGCGCTGGCGGCAAAGTGGCCGAATCTAGCAAAAGACCTTAACAAATGGCAATGAAACAATTGCGCAAGCGTAGATGCGCTGAATTCATTGCCGCGGGAAATCGCTATATAAGCCGCGATAAGATAATTCCAGCCTAGAAAGGCCCAGCCGCGGCATGCGGATGGCAAGGTGAAGCCATCCTGCAACAGCTGTCGGCTGCGCCCGACCCGGATGGACTTTTTGCCAATCATTTTCAAGCAAATGAATTATTCAGCCTGAAGTGGATAGATGCTAATCTGAAAATGCGCGCATGGCGGGCAATCGGAGCGGCAAGCAGCATGAAAGCGATAGGCAACTGGGTATTGGCGCTGTGGTGCCTCGCCTGTCTGGCGGGCGAACCGCCGTGGCGATTGGTCGCCGACGCCAGCTTCGAACCGTACAGCTACCTGGGCCGGGACGGCAGCAGCCCGCAGGGGCTGGACGTGGAGCTGGTGAGCGCGGTGATGCGGGAAACCGGCACGCCGTTCCGCATCAGCCTGTTGCCCTGGGAAAGAGTGAAGCTGCAGCTGGCGCAGAAGGAAGCCGACGCCGGCTTCGTCTTCACCGGCACGGCTGAGCGCCGCGCCCAATATGAGCTGGTGGGGCCGCTGCGCACCGGACAAACCGTGTTCATCACGCTGACGCAGAACCGCCTGCGCTACTGGCGCAGCCTGGACGATCTCAAGCCTTACCTGATAGGCCAAGTGCACGGTTACAGCTACGAAACCGACTTCGACAAGGCGGACCTCGAACGCGACCTGCACGCCACCACGCCGCGCCAGCTGGTGGCGATGCTGCTGGCGGGACGGGTGGATGTGATCGTCGGCGACAAGACGCAGCTGCTGTACTTCATCCAGCAGCTGCAGGCGGAAAACCAGGTGCGGGTGCTGTCCAAACCCTTGGTGGAAATGCCGCGCTATGTGGCCTTCGCCAAGGGCGACCCGCGCGCGCGGCAGTTCGAGACCGCGCTGAGGAAATTACAGCAGAACGGCCAGCTGCAAGCCATCCAGCAGCGCTGGTCGCCCTGAACGGCGCTAGCGGCGCGCCGGCAGCAGATCCAGCCGGTCGGTGCACAAACTGTCCACGCCCCAGGCCAGCAGCCGCTCGGCGTCCGCCGTATCGTTCACCGTGTAGCACAGCAGCTGGTAGCCGGCCTGCTTGATGTCGCGCGCCAGTTCGGCGGTCAGCGCATGGTGGTCGCAGTGCAGCGCCACGCAGTCCAACTCCCGCAGAATCTCGCGCCAGTTGGCGGGAATGTCCTCGCACAGAAAGGCGCGCGGCAGCGCCGGTTCGGCCGCCTGGGCCGCGCGCAAGGCGTCGATCTCGAACGAAGACAGCAAGGGCGGCACCGCCGCGCCGGCCCACAACCGCGCGGCTTCTTGCGCCACCAGGCGGCCGGTTTCCTCGAAGCGGCCCGGACACGGCTTGATCTCGATGTTCAGCAGCATGTCCTGGGCGCGGCAGTAAGCCGCCACATTGGCCAGCGTCGGCAGCGCCTCGCCGGCGAACGCCGCGCCCTTCCAGCCGCCGGCGTCCAGCATCGACAGTTCGGCCATGGTTTTGAGCTTGGCCTCGCCCTGGCCGTTGCTGGTGCGGTCCACAATGTCGTCGTGCAGCAGGAAGCAGACGTTGTCGGCCGACAGCTTCACGTCGCACTCCGCCGCGCGGTAGCCGTAGCGGATGCCCTCGCGGAAGCCGGCCAGGGTGTTCTCCGGCGCCAGCGTGCCGCCGCCGCGGTGGGCGACGAGCTCAGGATACGGCCAGGACTGCTTCAGGTGCTGCGACATACTCGATTCTCCGTTGTGTTTGGGCGTCAAACAGGTGCAGCGCCTCCGGCCGCACCGTCAGTTCCAGCCGGCTGCCCGGCTGAGGCCGCTGGCCGTGGGCCAGCCGCGCCACCGCGTTTTGCCCGGCCATCAAGCCGTAGACGTAATTATCGGCGCCCAGCATCTCGATGCTGTCCACCCGTAGGCTAAAGCTCAAGCCCGGCTCGCCGCCCAGGCGCAGGTGTTCGGGCCGGATGCCGACGCGCAACTTGCGTCCCGCCAGCTCACTCCTGGCCTGCGGCAAGGTCAATGCCGAGCCATCCCCCAGCAGCAGGCGCTCGCCGCGCGGGTCGGCCTCGGCGTCCAGCAGGTTCATGCCCGGCGAGCCGATAAAGCTGGCGACAAAAGTGGAGGCCGGCCGGTCGTAGATCTCATCCGGTGCGCCGATCTGCTCGATATGGCCCTTGTTCAGCACGATCACGCGGTCGGCCAGCGTCATCGCCTCCACCTGATCGTGGGTGACATACAGGCTGGTGGTGGACAGACGGCGGTGCAGTTGCTGGATCTCCAGCCGCATCTGGCCCCGCAGCTTGGCGTCCAGATTGGACAGCGGCTCGTCGAACAGGAACACCGCCGGTTCGCGCACGATGGCGCGGCCCATGGCCACGCGCTGGCGCTGGCCACCGGACAGCTCGCGCGGCTTGCGTTCGAGCAGCGCCTCCAGCTCCAGCACCTTGGCCACGGCCAGCACCCGCTCCATGATGGCGGTCTTGGCCATGCCCTTGAGCTTGAGCGCGTAGCCCATGTTCTGCGCCACCGTCATGTGCGGATACAGGGCGTAGTTCTGGAACACCATGGCGATGTCGCGGTCCTTGGGCTCCAGCGGGTTGACCAGGCGATCGCCGATGCGGATCTCGCCATCCTCGGTGCTTTCCAGCCCTGCCACCATGCGCAGCAGCGTGGACTTGCCGCAGCCGGACGGACCGACGATGACCACGAACTCGCCGTCGCCGATCTCGACCGAAATGTCCTCCAGCACCTTGCGCTCGGCGCCTGGATAGCGCTTGGCGATATTCTTCAGACTCAGTTTTGCCATATGGCGCGCCTTCTCATTTTTCGTTGTCTACCAGGCCCTTGACGAACCAGCGCTGCATGAAAATCACCACGACCAGCGGCGGCAGCAGCGTCAACAGCGCGGACGCCATCACCAGATGCCATTGCACCGCGCCCTCGCCCAGCATGCCCTTGATCGCGATCACCGCGGTGGACATGGCAGGATCATGCGTGACCAAGAGCGGCCACAGGTACTGGTTCCAGCCATAGATGAAGGTGATGACGAACAGCGCCGCGATATTGGTGCGC
This sequence comes from Chromobacterium sp. ASV23, assembly GCF_016428945.1. NCBI lineage: Bacteria > Pseudomonadati > Pseudomonadota > Betaproteobacteria > Neisseriales > Chromobacteriaceae > Chromobacterium > Chromobacterium sp. ASV23. Next base: position 80,635 of record NZ_JAELTR010000004.1, on the reverse strand, counting down.
GACAAGGGCAGCACCACGTCGATCAGGAAGCGGATCGGCCCCGCGCCGTCCACCCGCGCCGCCTCCATCAGCTCCTTGGGCAGCGTCATGAAGAACTGGCGCAGCAGGAAGGTGGCGGTGGCGGACGCGATCAAGGGCAGCGTCAGGCCGGTGTAGCTGTTGATCAGCCCCATCTGGGTCACCACTTCCACTGTCGGGAAAATCCGCACTTCCACCGGCAGCATCAGCGTGGCGAAGATCAGCGCGAAGCCGGTCTTGCGGAAGGGAAAGCGGAAATAAACGATGGCGTAAGCCGACAGGAAGGAGATGAAAATCTTGCCGATGGCGATCAAGAGCGCCATCACCAGGCTGTTCCACAGCGTGCGCGCCAGCGGCACCGCCAGACCGCCGCTGCCGCTCCACAGCACGGTGGAGAGGTTGGTCCACAGCTGGCCGCCGGGCAGCAGCGACAGCGGCACCCGCGTCACCTGATCGGCGCTCTGGCTGGCCGCGGCGAACATCAGATACAAGGGGAAGGCCACGACCAGCGCGCCTGCGATCAACATCGCGTGGCAGAACAGGTCCAGCCCTTTACGGTTTTCCACCATCAGTACTGCACCTTTCTTTCCACGTAACGGAACTGGATCAGCGTCAGGATGCCGACCACGATCATCAGCACCACCGATTGCGCGGCCGAGCTGCCCAGGTCCAGGCCCTTGAAGCCTTCCAGATACACCTTGAGGATCATGGTCTCGGTGGACTTGCCCGGGCCGCCGCCGGTGGCCGCGTCGATCACCGCGAAGGTATCGAAGAAGGCGTACACCAGGTTGACCACCAGCAGGAAAAAGCTGGTCGGCGACAGCAGCGGGAACACCAGGTCGCGGAAGCGGCGCAAGGGGCCGGCGCCGTCTATCGCGGCGGCCTCTATCAGCGACGCCGGTATCGCCTGCAGGCCGGCGTAGAAGAACAGGAAGTTGTAGCTGATCTGCTTCCAGGCCGAAGCCAGCACCACCAAGAGCAGCGCCTGGCCGCCGTTGAGCGCGTGGTTCCACTCATACCCCATGCCGCGCAGCAGATAGCTGATCCACCCCAGGCTGGGATTGAACAGGAACAGCCACAGCACGGCCACGACGGAAGGCGCGATGGCGTAAGGCGCGATCAACACCGTCTGGTAGACGCGCTTGCCGCAGACGATCTGATTGGCCATCACCGCCAGGATCAGCGCGCTGCCGGTGCCCAGCAGCGTCACCAAGGCGCTGAACAGCAGCGTGGTCTGGATGGTGCCGAGGTACAGCGGGTCATGGAACAGCTGGCTGAAATTGGCCAGGCCGACGAACTGGCTGTCCAGCCCGAACGGGTCCTGCATATGCGCCGATTGCCACAGCGCCTCCAACGCCGGCCACAGGAAAAACACCAGCGTGATCGCCAGCTGCGGTGCCAGGAGCGCCAAGCCCAGCCAGCGGTTGGGGAAGTAAGTACGGTTTTGCATGCGGGCACCAGGACAAAGCGGACAGCCGCCCGGCTACCCGCTCATGGAACGTGAAATCAGCCGGCGGTCTTCTCGAAGCGGCGCAATAGCTCATTGCCGCGCAGCACCGCGTTGTCCAGCGCGTCCTTGGCGCTCTTCTTGCCGGTCCACACCTCCTCCAGCTCCTCATCCACCACGGTGCGGATCTGCGGCATATACCCCAGGCGCAGACCGCGGGTATAGGACTTGGGCGGCTTGTTCTGCATCTGCAGGGTTGGGATGTCGGCGCCGGGGTTCTGTTGGTAGTAGCCGTCCTTGCGGCTCAGCTCATAGGCGGCGGTCACCACCGGCAGATAGCCGGTGTCCTGGTGCCATTTGGCCATCACCGTCGGCGAAGTCAGCATCTTGAAGAATTTGGCCACGCCCTTGTATTCGGCAGGACTCTTGCCGCCCATCACCCACAGGCTGGCGCCGCCGATCAGCGCGTTCTGCGGCGCGCCCTTCACCGCCGGGTCATAAGGCATCATGCCCATGCCGAAATTGAACTTGGCGTTCTTGCGGATATTGGCCAGGGAGCCGGAACTGCCTGTCATGATGCCGCACTCGCCACTGTAGAACTTCAGCGTGGCCTCGTCCTTGCGGCCGGCATAGCTGAAGCTGCCATCCTTGGCCATCTTGGCCAGCATCTCGATGTGCTTGACCTGAGTCGGGCCGTTGAACTGCAGCACGGCGTTGGTGCCGCCAAAGCCATTGTCCTGGCTGGCGACCGGCAGATTGTGCCAGGCGCTGTAGTTCTCCAGCTGCACCCAGCCTTGCCAGCCGGTGCTGTAACCGCAGCGCATGCCGGAGGCTTTCAACTTGGCGGCGGCGGCGGCCAGCTCCGGCCAGGTTTTGGGCGGCGCGTCCGGCAGGCCAGCCTTCTTGAACGCATCCTTGTTGTAGTACAGCACCGGGGTGGAGCTATTGAACGGCAAGGACAGCAGGTGGCCGGTCTTGGCGTCGGAGTAGTAGCTTGCTACGGCCGGAATGAAAGCTTTCTCGTCCAGCTTTTCCCCGGCATCGGCCATCACTTGGTAAACCGGCTTGATGGCTTTCTTGGCCTGGATCATGGTGGCGGTGCCCACTTCGAACACCTGCACGATGGCCGGCGCGTTGCCGCTGCGATAAGCGGCGATGGCGGCGGCCAGCGATTCGTCGTACTGCCCCTTGTACACCGGCACCACCTTGTAATCTTTTTGGCTGGCGTTGAACTGGGCGGCGATGGCGTTGACGCGGTCGCCCAGCGCGCCATCCATGGAATGCCAGAACTGGATTTCGGTGGCGGCCTGGGCGGAAAGGGACAGCGTCAGCAGCAGGGGGGCCAGCGCGCCGGCGCGGCGGGACAGAGCAAACTTCATCGTGATCTCCAGATGTCGTGGGCGGACATGTCGTCAAGCGGCGGATTGTGGCCGGACAAAATGACAATATCGTTACATTAATATGTCATCAGAATTTCAACAAGCGCCCATTTACAAATTTGCTCATGCCATCCATGCAAAAAGGGCACGCAAGGCGTGCCCTTTTACAAACGCGTCCGCGCGCTTTTACTGGTAACTCAGCTTATCGGCCTTGCCCCAGAACACCCGGTAAGCAAAAGCGGTGTAGCCGATGATGCATGGCAGCACCACCACAGCACCCCACAGAATCACCCACAGCGCCTCCGGATCGGCCGCCGCTTGCCAGATTGTCATCCGCCCGATCACCATCTGCGGGAACACGCTATAAGCCAGGCCCCAGAACGACAACAGCACGATGCCGACGCTGGCGGCAAACGGCAGCCAGCAGAAGCTGTCGTTGCCGGCGGCTTGGCGCCGCGCCAGCCTGGGCAGGCTGAGCCAAAGCAGAATGAACAGCGCCAGCGAGCCCAGCGGCAAAGGCAGCAGCAACAGGAACTGCGGCAGCGCGAACCATTTGGCGGCGATGCCAGGATTGGCCAGCGGCGTCACCACCGATACCGCCAGCACGGCCAAGCCGGCGCCGTACAGCGCGTATTCCGCCCAGACGATCGCCTTGGCCTGCAGCTTGCCGTGCGTCTTCATCACCAGCCAGCAGGCGCCGAGCAAGGCGTAGGCCAGCGCCAGCCCCGCGCCGACCACCAGCGCGAACAGCCAGGCGGTAGCGCCCTCGGCGAAGCCGGTCAGGAAACGGCCCAGCATCACGCCCTGCGCCAGCGCGGCCAGCAGAGAGCCGCCGGCAAAGGCCGCGTTCCACCACGGCTTGTGCGGGTCCTGCGCCTTGACGCGGAAGTCGAAGGCCACGCCGCGCAGAATCAGCCCCACCAGCATGGCCAGCACCGGCAGATACAGCGCGCCGAACACCACGCCGTGCGCTACCGGAAACGCCACCAGCAACAGGCCCGCCCCCAGCACCAGCCAGGTTTCGTTGGCGTCCCAGAACGGGCCGATCGAGCCCACCATCACATCCTTCTCGTCATCGGTCGCCAGCGGCAACAGAATGCCGACGCCCAGGTCGAAGCCGTCCAGAATCACGTACACCAGCATCGCCAACGCCATCAGTCCGGCGAAGATCGCCGGCAGGTAGAATGCCTCGCTCATGCCAGTTTCTCCTTCAGTTGCGGTTCGTGCGCCAGCTCATGCGCGCCGGCCTTGCGCGCCAGGTAAAAAAGCACCGAGATATAAGCGGTCAGCAGCAGCGCGTACAAGGCCAGATACGTGCTCAGCGACGTGAACAGCATCGGCGCCGTCGCATGCCCGGCCGCCTGGGCGGTGGTCAGCACGCCCGTCACCAGCCATGGCTGGCGCCCTATCTCGGTGACAAACCATCCGGCCAGGGTGGCGATCCAGCCGGCAAACGTCATGCCCACCAACACCCGCGCCAATGCCTGCGGCAGCTCGCCCCGCTTCTTCAGCTGCCAGGCGGCCAGCCAGGACACCAGCAGCATCAGCATGCCCATGCCCACCATCACGCGGAAACTCCAGAACACCTTGGCCACCGGCGGATGATGCTCGAACTCATTCAAGCCCTTGATCTCGCCGCCCCAGGTGTGGGTCAGGATCAGACTGCCCAGCTGCGGCACGCCTAGCGCATAGTCGTTGCTGCGGGTTTCGGCATTCGGCAGCGCAAACAAGAGCAGCGGCACATCCTTCTCGGTGTGCCAGATGCCTTCGATCGCCGCCAGCTTGGCCGGCTGGTGCTTCAGCGTGTTCAAACCGGACATGTCGCCCACGAACATTTGCAAGGGAATCAGCAACGCCGCCAGGAACACGCCGCTCTTCAAGGCCACCATGACGCCGCGGCCGCGCTCGCCGCGCAGGTAGCGGTAGGCGGACAGGCCGGCGATCAGGAACGCCACGGTCAGGCCGGAAGCCAGCAGCATATGGGTCAGCTGGTACGGCAAGGTCGGGTTGAAGATCACTTCCAGCCAGCTGACGACATGGGCGCGGCCGTCGCGCATCACGAAGCCGGTGGGCGTCTGCATCCAGGAGTTCAGCGCCAGAATCCAGAACGCCGACACGGTATTGCCGAAGGCCACCAGGAAGGTCGCCAAGGTGTGCACGCCCTCGGACACCTTGCTGCGCCCGAACAGCATGATGCCGAGGAAGCCCGCCTCCAGGAAAAACGCCGTCAGGATTTCATAGGCCAGCAGCGGGCCGGCGATATTGCCCACCGTCTGCATATAACCCGGCCAGTTGGTGCCGAACTGGAAACTCATCGTCACGCCGGACACCACGCCCAGCGCGAAGGACAGCGCGAAGATCTTCACCCAGAAGCCGTAGGCGTCCATCCAGCCCTGATCGCCGGTCTGGCGGAAGCGCATCTTGAAGAACAACAACACCCAGGCCATCGCGATGTTGATGGTGGGAAACAGGATGTGAAAACTGATATTGGTGGCGAACTGGATGCGCGCCAGCGTGACGGGATCGAGCTCCATGGCTTACTCCTTTTCTTCTTCGCGGTGGCCGAGCCGCGACAGCGATTGCGTGAACTGCAGCACTTTCTGCACCTGGGAGCCCAGCTTCATCAATCGCTGCAGCGTCTCCACGTCCATGTGCTGGATATCGGAAAACCAGGTGGTGACCAGCTCGATCAGCTGGTACATCTCTTTCATTCTTTCCTGCGCGTGCCGCTCCGCCTCGCTGGCCGGGCTGTCCATGATGGCGCCGCGCAGCATGGTCAGCGTCGGCTCCACCTCGCGCTTCTTGCGCTCCTCCGCCAGGGTCTTGAAGATCTGCCACACGTCTTCCGGCGTGGAGAAATACTCGCGGCGGTCGCTGGGGAAGTGCTGCAGCTTGACCAAACGCCACGACTGCAGCTCTTTCAAGCCCATGCTGACATTGGAGCGGGAACAGCCTATCGCCTCGCCGATCTCATCGGCGTTAAGCGGTTTTTCCGATACGTACAGCAAGGCATAGATCTGGCCGACGGTGCGATTGATGCCCCAGCGGCTACCCATCTCGCCAAAGTGCAACACAAAGGACTGCACCAGAGGGGGGAGGTTCATGATTTTTCCAATTTTCAGTAATTTCTGAAAGTTTGATATGGATCATAGGTTGTCTGGTGGGATAGCGTCAAGGCACAGACTGATTTTGCCATCGGCCAAGCCCCTGCCCTCCCGCACTCACCGGGCATGACGAATCCAAACGCGCCTTGCCGCCTCCCCGCCGCCAGCCGTCATCGCCCTCTCGCCGCGACGCCCTCCTCCGGCAGAACATTCGGGCAAAGGCATGAAAAAAGCCTCCGGGAAACCCCGGAGGCTGTTGAGCTTGGCCTGGATGGCCGCGATGACTTGGCGTTCAATAAAACGGCTGAGGCCAGGCTACACGCCCGGCATCAGCCGCTTGTCCGTCCCGCTTAGGCCAGCACAGCGGCGATGGCCGCGTTAAAGGTGGCGCTTGGACGCATCACCGCGCCGCACTTGGCGGCATCCGGCAGGTAGTAGCCGCCGATATCCGCAGGCTTGCCCTGCACGGCCTTCAGTTCGGCCAGGATCTTCTGCTCGCTGTCGGCCAGTTGCTTGGCGATGGGCGCGAAACGGGCTTGCAGTTCCTTGTCGTCGGACTGCGCGGCCAGCGCCTGGGCCCAGTACATGGACAGGTAGAACTGACTGCCGCGGTTGTCCAGCTCGCCGGTGCGGCGCGACGGGGACTTGTTCTCGTCCAGCAGCTTGCCGGTGGCGGCGTCCAGCGTCTTGGCCAGGATCTTGGCTTTCTCATTGCCGGTCTTGATGCCCAGTTCTTCCAGGCTGACCGCCAGCGCCAGGAACTCGCCCAGGCTGTCCCAGCGCAGGTGGTTCTCTTCCAGCAGTTGCTGCACGTGCTTGGGCGCGGAGCCGCCGGCGCCGGTTTCGTACATGCCGCCGCCGGCCATCAGCGGCACGATGGACAGCATCTTGGCCGAGGTGCCCAGCTCCATGATGGGGAACAGGTCGGTCAGGTAGTCGCGCAGGATGTTGCCGGTGACCGAGATGGTATCCAGGCCGCGCGCCACGCGCTCCAGCGTGTAACGCATCGCGCGCACTTGCGACATGATGTGGATGTCCAGGCCCGTGGTGTCGTAATCCTTCAGGTAGGTCTGCACCTTCTTGATCAGCTCGTTTTCATGCGGGCGGTACGGGTCCAGCCAGAACACGGCCGGCATGCCGGAGTTGCGGGCGCGGGTGACGGCCAGCTTGACCCAGTCGCGGATCGGCGCGTCCTTGACCTGGCACATGCGCCAGATGTCGCCCTGCTCGACATTCTGCGACAGCAGCACTTCGCCGGTGGCCAGATCGACGATATTGGCGATGCCGTCTTCCTGGATTTCAAAGGTCTTGTCGTGCGAGCCGTATTCTTCCGCCTTCTGCGCCATCAGGCCGACGTTGGGCACGGTGCCCATGGTGCGCGGGTCGAAGTTGCCGTGCCATTTGCAGAAGTTGATCATCTCCTGATAGATGCGGGCGAAGGTCGATTCCGGCATCACGGCCTTGCAGTCGTAAGGCTTGCCGTCGGCGCCCCACATCTTGCCGCCGGCGCGGATCATCGCCGGCATCGAGGCGTCGACGATGATGTCGTTCGGCGAGTGGAAGTTGGTGATGCCCTTGGCCGAGTCCACCATGGCCAGGCGCGGACGGTGCTCCTGGCAGGCGTGCAGGTCGCGGATGATTTCTTCGCGCTTGGAGGCCGGCAGGGTCTCGATCTTCTCGTACAGGGTAGCCATGCCGTTGTTGACGTTGACGCCCAGTTCCTCGAACAACTTGCCGTGCTTCTCGAACGCGTCCTTGTAGTAAATCTTGACGCAGTGGCCGAACACGATGGGGTGGGACACCTTCATCATGGTGGCCTTCACGTGCAGGGAGAACAGAATGCCGGCTTCGCGGCAGTCTTCCATCTCGCGCTCGTAGAAGTCGCACAGCGCCTTCTTGCTCATGAACATCGAGTCGATGATCTCGCCGGCCTGCAGCGCCACCTTGGGTTTCAGCACGATGGACTGGCCGCTCTTGGTCACCAGCTCCATCTTGACGTCGCGCGCCTTGTCCAGCGTCATCGACTTCTCGCCGTGGTAGAAGTCGCCGTGGTGCATGTGGGAAACGTGAGTCTGCGACCACTGCTTCCATTCGCCCATCGAATGCGGATGCTTCTTGGCGTAGTTCTTCACCGCCAGCGGCGCGCGGCGGTCGGAGTTGCCTTCGCGCAGGACTGGATTGACGGCCGAGCCCAGGCACTTGGCATAACGGTCGCGGATCGCCTTTTCTGCGTCTGTCGTCGGGTTTTCCGGGTAGTCGGGAATGTTATAGCCCTTGGACTGCAGCTCCTTGACGCAGGCGATCAACTGCGCCACGGAGGCGCTGATATTGGGGAGCTTGATGATGTTGGTGTCCGGGTGCTGAGTCAGCTTGCCCAGCTCGGCCAAGGTGTTCGGCACTTTCTGTTCGTCGGTCAGATGCTCGGGGAACTCCGCCAGCACGCGGGCGGCCACGGAGATGTCGGCGGTTTCCACCTGGATGCCGGCGGAAGCGGCAAAGGCCTGGACCACCGGCAGGAAGGCGCTGGTGGCCAGCGCCGGCGCTTCGTCAGTCAGGGTGTAGATGATTTTCGATTGTTCTGCTGGCATTACTCTATCTCCATGTTGATCTTGTGACGACAGAACGATTGCGCGAAGAGGTCATGGCTCGGACGGCATTCCGGGGAAGGCCGGAGATCTTGGCAGGGCGGACGCGGGCGTCACGCCGCTCTTTGGCAATTTTCAAAAGCGAATTATACCCCTTCTCATCGTCTTGGTTGGCGACGCAACTGAAACTTTTATGCCTGATAATTGGCCAGATGACGTTCGGATGCGAATAAAACGCTTGTTCGAACACCAGCTTAGCCGCCTGTCCCCAGCCGCGACATACGATATCGCTCACGCGGCGACCAGGCCTTGCTATCATTCGCCTACTTTATTTCGCCGTGTTTTCCGCATGCCCCAGCTGATTCTGCTCAACAAACCGTATGGCGTGATCTGCCAGTTTTCCGACCATCCCACGCATCCGACGCTGAAGTCCTGCGTGCCGCTGCCCGGCGTCTATCCAGCAGGCCGGCTGGACACCGACAGCGAGGGCCTCCTGCTGCTGACCGGCGATGGCACGCTGCAGCACCGCATCGCCGACCCGCGCTGGAAGCTGCCCAAGACCTATTGGGTGCAGGTGGAGGGCGAACCCAAGGAAGAACAGCTGGAAAAATTGCGCCAGGGCGTCGATCTGGGCGACTTCATCACCCAGCCGGCCCAGGTTCGCCGCATCGAGACACCGGAACTGTGGCCGCGCAATCCGCCGGTGCGTTTCCGCAAGACGGTGCCGGACTGCTGGCTGGAAATCATCATCAGCGAGGGCAAGAACCGCCAAGTGCGGCGGATGACGGCCAAGGCGGGCCTGCCCACGCTGCGCTTGGTGCGGGTGGCGATCGGCCCGTGGCGGCTGGACGGCCTGCAGCCCGGCGAGATGCGCCAGCTGGAGGTGAGCCTTCAAGACTTGCCGCGGTCAGGCGCTGCCGGCCGCAAGCCTGGAGCGCGAGCGTCGGACCGCTCGCAGTCGCCGGCGGCCAAGGGCGGCAAGGGCCCTACTTTCCGCTTTGCCCGCAACCGGAAAGACTAACGCCAGCTCCCTCCCGACCATAGTCCCGCCCGCTCACCGCCTTATCCTGATGAAAGTTCGCTGCGCGGTTTGAATGCGCGACGCTGAAAAGCAAAGCGGGGAAGCCTTGGCTTCCCCGCGGGGTGGAGGCGCTTGACGGCGCCAATCTTGGGTCACGGAGGGTCTGCCTTAATAGCTGTGATTGTCCTCGAAATAAGCGATCGGGCCAGCGCTGGTCAGGCCGATGTGGAAGTGGGAGCTTTCCGGGAAGACTTCGCCCGCGCTTTCCGTGGCGCGCACGAACTCGAACAGCACCTCGACTTCCTTGAACTTACGGGCCAGAATCAGATTGCCCTGCAACCAGTTTTGGATTTCGGCTTCATGCGGATGCGCGTTTTCCAGCTTCAACTGGAATCCATCGCCGCTGATCAGGCTGATGGCGGGCGGCATGCTGATGTCGAACTGGTTCAGCTCCTTTTGCGCCAGCTCGGCGAAGCTGGACAGTTCGTGATTCGCCTTTTCCCGGATTTCGGAGAGGGCGATGGACCCGTCGTCAGCCAGCTTGCCAAGCAGTTGGCTGATGCTGGGTGCGGCGGAAGCGGTCTCAAGCGACATCATGTTACTCCTCTGTTGGACGTTACCATTTAGTAATAATAGGTAAAGATTCCGACAGTAGCTGGTCAATAGGCCAGTTTTTTCAGTTCGAACAATATTTCCAGCGCTTGTCTGGGGCTGAACTCATTCGGATCCAGCTCCGCCAGCCGCTCCAGCGCCGGATGCGGCTCGGGCTCCGCCGCAGGCGCAGGGGCGGCGAACAGGTCCGGCTGCACCCGCGCCGCCGACTGGTTCTCCAGCTCCGCCAGGTGGCGGCGCGCGTCGCGTATCACCTTGCTCGGCACGCCGGCCAGCTGCGCCACCGCCAGGCCATAGCTCTGGCTGGCCGGGCCGTCCTCCACATGGTGCAGGAACACGATGCGGTCCTTGTGCTCCACCGCCGACAGGTGCACGTTGGCGACGGCCGGGTATTCCCCAGCCAGCGTGGTCAGCTCAAAATAGTGGGTGGCGAATAGCGTATAGGCGCGGTTCTTTTCGATCAGCGCGCGGGCGATGGCCCAGGCCAGGGCCAAGCCGTCGAAGGTGGACGTCCCGCGGCCCACTTCGTCCATCAGCACCAGCGAGTGCTCGCTGGCATTGTTGAGGATGTTGGCAGTTTCGGTCATTTCCACCATGAAGGTAGAGCGGCCGCCGGCCAAGTCGTCCGACGCGCCGATGCGGGTGAAGATGCGGTCGATCGGGCCAATGATGGCTGAGTCGGCCGGCACGAAGCTGCCGACATGGGCCAGCAGCGTGATCAGCGCGTTTTGCCGCATATAAGTGGACTTACCGCCCATATTCGGGCCGGTGATCAGCAACAGCTTGCGCTCGGCCGACAGCTTGGTGTCGTTGGCGATGAAGCGTTCGACTTCCGCCTCCACCACCGGATGGCGGCCGGCGACGATCTCCAGCCGCGGTTCGGCGACAAACTGCGGCTCGGCGTAATTGCCTATGCTGGCGCGCTGGGCGAACGCAGCCAGCACGTCCAGCGCGGCCACGGCCTGGGCGATCAGCTTCAACTCGGCGATGTGCGGCGCCAGCTCGTCCAGCAGCGCCTCGTACAATTGTTTTTCCAGCGCCAGCGAGCGGTCTTGCGCGGTCAGCGCCTTGTCTTCGAACTCCTTCAACTCCGGCGTGATGTAGCGCTCGGCGTTCTTCAGCGTCTGGCGGCGGCGGTAGTCGTCCGGCACCTTGTCCGACTGCGCCTTGGATACTTCGATATAGAAGCCGTGCACGCGGTTGAATTCGACTTTCAGCGTGGTGATGCCGGTGCGTTCCTTCTCGCGCGCTTCCAGCTGCAGCAGGAAGTCGCCGCAGTCGTTCTGGATCGCCCGCAACTCATCCAGCACCGGGCTGAAACCGTTGTTGATGACGCCGCCGTCGCGCAGAAAGGTGGCCGGCTCCGGCAGGATGGCGGCGGAGAGCATGGTTTCCACTGGCGAGTGGTCCGGCAACACAGCGGCCAGTTCGCGCAGCAAGGGCGCATCCAGGCTGGCGGCCAGCGCCTTGATGCCTGCCAGCGCCTTCAGCGAATCTCGCAATGCCGACAAGTCGCGCGGCCGCGCCGAGCGCAGCGCCACGCGGGCGGTGATGCGCTCGATGTCCGATACCTGGTCCAGCTCGGCATGAACGTCCTGATGGCGCGCCAGCAGCGCGCGCACCGCGCCGTGGCGGCGCGCCAGCTTCTGGTGATTGCGCATCGGATGATGCAGCCAATGGCCAAGCAGTCGGCTGCCCATGCTGGTGGCGCAGGTGTCGAGCAGGGATGCCAGCGTCGGCGACGCCTCGCCGCGTATGGTTTCAGTCAATTCCAGATTGCGGCGGGTGGCGGCGTCCATGCGGATCAGCTCGCCGGCGTCCTCTACCGACAGCGCGGAAATATGCGCCGGATTCACGCCCTGAGTGGACTTCACGTATTCCAGCAAGGCCCCCGCGGCACCGACGGCCACCGGCAACGTGTCGGCGCCGAAGCCGGCCAGATCGCGGGTGCCGAAATGGCGGGTCAGCGCCAGCTTGGACGATTCGATGTCGAACTGCCACGGCGGCAGCTTCTTCCGGGGGATGGCGATCTGCTCGAACGCCGCCAGGCCTGTGTCGTCCGGAATCACCAGCTCGGCCGGTTTCAGGCGTTCCAGCTCGCTGGCCAAGTCCTCGACGCTAGCCTGCATCACCTTGAATTCGCCGCTGGCCAGCGACAACCAGGCCAGGCCCAGCACGCCCTTGACCATATTGACCGCCAGCACCAGGTTGTCGCGCTTGTCGTCCAAGAGCGCCGCGTCGGTCAGCGTGCCCGGCGTGACGATGCGCACCACCTTGCGTTCCACTGGCCCTTTGGCCAGGGCGGGATCGCCGATCTGCTCGGCGATAGCCACGGATTCGCCCATCTTCACCAGCCGCGCCAGATAGCCCTCGGCGGCATGGTAAGGAATGCCGGCCATCTTGATCGGCGTGCCGGCGCTGGCGCCGCGCGCGGTCAGCGTGATGTCCAACAGCCGCGACGCCTTTTCCGCATCCTCGTAGAACAGCTCGTAGAAGTCGCCCATGCGGTAGAACAGCAGCTTGTCTGCGTGCTCGCGTTTCAGGGCTAGATACTGCTGCATCATCGGGGTGTGCTGGGGCGTGCTCATCGGGTGTCGGGCTCTGCTCTTGGTCGGTCTGGATAAATGCGCGACGCCCCGGAAAGGCGGGGCGTCGAAGTTGGCGACATTTTAGCGCGCGGCGGCGGGGGTGTCAGCCAGGGCGGCTTGCGGCACAATGTTCCGACAACCATAAGGAGAAAAGCCATGTCCCGCCTATCGCCGCAGCAAGTCTTGCGCCGCCTGTTCGATGTCGCCGTCGCCAGCGTCAAGCCGGAACGGCTGCTGGATCATCTGCCGCCTCCGCCAACGGGCCGTACGGTGGTGATCGGCGCCGGCAAGGCCGCCGCCGCGATGGCGCGCGTGCTGGAACAGGCCTGGCCGAGCCCGTTGTCCGGCGTGGTGGTGACACGCTATGGTCATGCGGTGCCCACTTCGCGGATCACAGTGCTGGAGGCGTCCCATCCGGTGCCTGACGCGGCCGCTTGCATCGCCGCCCAGCGGGTTCTGGACGCGGTGCGCGGGCTGACCGCCGACGACCTGGTGATCTGCCTGCTGTCCGGCGGCGGTTCGGCGTTGCTGTCGCTGCCGGCCGAGGGCATCAGCCTGAAAGACAAACAGCAGGTCAACCGGCAGTTGCTGGCCTGCGGCGCGGGCATCGACGAAATGAACGCCGTGCGCAAGCACCTGTCGGCCATCAAGGGCGGACGGCTGGCGCTGGCCTGCGCGCCGGCGCGGCTGGTGACCTTGGCGATTTCCGATGTGGTGGGCGACGATCCGGCCGTGATCGCGTCGGGACCGACAGTGGCCGATCCCAGCACTTATGCCGACGCGCGCGCCGTAGTCGCCAAATACGGCCTGAGCTTGCCGCCGGCGGCGCAAGCCCTGTTGGACGCGGAACCCGACGAGACGCCCAAGCCGGGCGACACTAGGCTGGCCCATGCCGAGTACCGGCTGATCGCCGCGCCGCAAATCGCCCTGCGGGCGGCGGAGGCCGAGGCGAGGCGGCTCGGTTACGACGTGTTGTTGCTGGGCGACAGCATAGAGGGCGAAGCGCGCGAGGTGGCGAAAGTCCACGCCGGCATCGCCCGTCAAATCGCGGCGCATGACCTGCCGGTGGCGCGGCCCGCCCTCATCCTGTCCGGCGGAGAAACCACGGTCACTCTGAAAGGCCAGGGCCGCGGCGGCCGCAACGGCGAGTTCCTGCTCGCCCTCGCCGTGGCGCTGAACGGCCTGCCCGGCGTCTATGCCTTGGCGGCGGACACCGACGGCATAGACGGCAGCGAGGACAATGCCGGCGCGCTGATCACGCCAGATACGCTGGCACGCGCCCTTGCGCTAGGCCTCAAGGCCGAAGACTGCCTGGCGGATCATGAAAGCTATGGTTTTTTCTCCGCGCTGAACGATCTGCTAGTCACCGGGCCGACGCACACCAATGTCAATGATTTCAGAGCGATCTTGCTGGGCTAGCGCGAGTCTTGAACCCGAAGGACAACAATATCGGCTTGTGAAGGTGCCCGAGAGTGTCCGAATTTTTTGTGTAACCGGGGTTTGGTTTAGGTAAGGTAAGGTAAGGTAAGGTAAGCGTGACTCGAACTGGATAGCAAAGCGAGTTAGGGCCGCCTTCCGGTCTCGGATCGACATGCTCCACTACTGGCTGATATTTTTCAATGCTAGGTAGAACCACTTCAACAAAGCTTCGTCGCTCGGAAATGAGCTGCGACTCTTGGTCAGCTTGCTGCAGGAAGACAGCGGCTACTTCTTTCTGAAGATCAAGGCCGCGTTCCCCGGTCATCGGGGATGAACCAAAAAAAAAAGCCCGCTAGGGGCTTTTTTGATAGCAGCAATAATTTAGAGAGGCTGAATGCCGGATGCTGCCGGACCCTTTTGGCCCATGGCTCTGGTAAAGCTCACTTTTTGGCCTTCATTCAGCGATTTGAATCCATCGGCGCGAATTTCAGAAAAATGAGCGAACAGATCATCACCGCCATTGTCCGGGGTGATAAAACCAAAACCTTTTGCGTCGTTGAAAAATTTAACGATACCAGTTTCCATAATTTACTCCTTGTGTCAGTAAGGGCAATAAAATTGCCGAAAAGCATGATAATCAAGGAATAGATAAGGAAACAATGAAGACCAACTGGGTGGGCAACGCGGTGTCGATAGATATGACGCTTGAAGATCCTGCTATCTCATATAATGCACAGGTTACTTTTCAATTGTCAACAAGATTTGTCATCTTGAAAAATGTAGGCTGACCGCATCCACGACGAATTGCATGAATAATTTTAAAATTCATTGAAACTGGCTAGGTTTCTATCTTATTTGCGCACTGGGAAAGTGCTTTGGTGATGTCTATCATCAGTCGAATTATTGTACGCCGTGACGATGGAAAATGCCTTTTAATTGCCGTAGGGTAGCAAAACTTGGGGGCATAGTGGATATGCATGCAACAAGAAGGGATAAAAACAAAAAAGCCCTGATTGCTCAGGGCTTTGATGCGTTCTACTGGCGGAGAGGGAGGGATTCGAACCCTCGGTACGCTTGCACGTACGCCTGATTTCGAGTCAGGTACATTCGACCACTCTGCCACCTCTCCGGCGGTCAGTCGAGGTGCGCATTATGGTTTGAAGCGCTTTTCCTGTCAATACCCGGTTGCAGCTTATTGCGGGCAAACCCCGCCCCTGCTTGGCTAGCCTAGGCGGCGCGCCAATCCTGCGCCAGTTGTCGCGCCGCAGTCAGCGCCGTCTCCTTGGCGACATCCCGGCGCTTGCCGCCGCGCCAGGCCATCACCACGCGCCAGCGCCCCAGCTCCGGTTCGGCCAGGTCCAATTCGTGGAGCAGCCCCTGCGCCAGCTCTTCCCGCACCGCCAGCCTGGGCACGAACGCCACGTAGCCATGCCACAAGGCCAGGTCGCGCGCCGCCGTCGCCGGCTGCAGCAGATGGATCGGACTGTCGGACTGACGCAGCGGCCGCAAGCGCCTGACCAAGTCCTCCGCCGCGTCTCCCCAGCGCTGCGGCGCCAAGGGATGAGCGGCAAGCTCGCGCAAGGAGAGGCCACGCTTGCCCGCCAAAGGATGCGTGGCGCAGACCACGGCCACAATCGGCGACTCGCCCAGCGCTTCCTGCGCTATGCCGGAAAGCGCAGGCCGTTGCAGCACAAATCCGACATCCAGCGTTCCCGCCAACAGCTGCTGCAGAATGTGCGGCGAATGGTCGGTATCGCAACGGATTTCCAACGGCGCGTCGGCCAGTTTGCGCAATAGCGGGCCGAATATCACTCCGGCCAGCGAAGGCAGGCAGGCCAGCTTCAATTTGGGCAAGCCCTGCCCCACGCCTAACTGCTCCCGCCCATCGGCCAACGCCTCCAGCGCGGTGCGGGCGGCAGGCAAAAAGGCCAGGCAAGCCGCTGTCGGTTCCGCGCCACGGCGATGCCGGCTGAACAGGCGGGCCCCCAGCGATGACTCCAGCTGTGCGATGCGCTGGCTGACCTGCGGCTGCGTCCAGCCGCGCTTTGCCGCGGCCTGGCTGAAGCTGCCTAGCTCCGCCGCGTCCAGCAGCAATTGCAGATCGCTTAAGACAATAGACATAACAAAAACCCATATCAAACATCACTAGATACCGTCTTCCATAATATCCAACCCGCCACGACAATGGCATTCCATTTTCAATGAGACCACTCCATGCGCTACCAGGAAACCGAGCGACTGATTTTGCGTGCCGTGACCGCAGAAGACACCCAGGCCTTGTTCGACATCTACGGCGATCCGGCGACCAATCTCTACAACCCCAACGGCCCCTACCCCAGCCTGGATTATGCCCGGCAACGCATGGCCAGCTGGCTGGACGGCTGGGCCGCGGACGGGATCGGACAGTGGGCGGTGGAAAAAAGAGAAGCGCCGGGCCATGTGATCGGCTTTGGTGGACTATCCTATAAGGACTACGGCGGCGAAATGCGGCTGAACCTGGGCTACCGTTTTGCCACGTCGGCCTGGGGCTGCGGTTATGCCAGCGAAACGGCCCGCGCGGCTATAGGGTTTGCCTTCGGAGAGGGGGAGCGAGAGGCGATTTACGGCATGGTGCGGCCGGCCAACCTGCAATCGATCCGCGTGTTGGCCAAGCAGGGTTTTCGACAGATTGGACAACTGTCGGATGTGCCCGGCAATCCGCCGTCACTGGTCTTTATGCTGAGCCGAGACGACTACGCCAGAGAATGCGGAAAATGAAAAACCCGCCAGGGGCGGGCTTTTTTGGAATACGACTATCAGCTCGCCGCGCGGCGAGACTGACCCAGAACCCAATTAGGCGTTCTGGATATTAGACGCTTGCTTACCTTTCGGACCGGACACCACTTCAAAGCTTACACGTTGACCCTCTTTCAGAGTCTTGAAGCCTTGCATGTTGATGGCCGAGAAGTGAGCGAACAGATCTTCGCCGCCTTCATCCGGAGTAATAAAGCCGAAGCCTTTTGCGTCATTGAACCACTTTACGGTACCAAATGCCATTTAACTTCCTTGCAAAAAAAGGCTGGTGAAGCCGACCAACTTAGAGCTTAATAGAGTGACAGAACTTGCTGGATCGCAAAATGCCAAACAGTTAAGCCAAGCACCAGCTGCATTTCTACGCAACCCAGGCGACGACGTCAAGTGATAGCGGTCTTACGGCCCCCCTTGAAAAAAAGTCAGAGGGAACCAAAATTGAAGTAAGGCACCGTTTCCATGAAAGTCGACATGTCCACCTCGGTCAAAGACGATGCCCAGCTTGAGGCGTCACGGGTTAGGGAAAACCCTCCACCGATGTATAAGGTGTTGTTATTGAACGATGATTTTACCCCGATGGACTTCGTGGTGCAGGTTCTCCAGCAGTTCTTCCATATGAACAGAGAGAAGGCCACACAAATCATGCTGCAAGTCCACACGCAAGGTCACGGCGTGTGTGGCGTTTATACCAAAGACGTGGCTGCAACGAAGGTCGAGCAGGTGTTGCAATATGCGAAAGCGCATCAGCATCCGCTTCAGTGCGTAATGGAGGAAAACTGATGATTGCCCAGGAGCTTGAAGTAAGCCTGCACATGGCGTTCATGGACGCACGGCGCAAGCGCCACGAGTTCATCAGCGTGGAGCATCTGCTGCTCGCGATGACCGACAATCCGTCGGCCGCAGAGGTGTTGCGAGCCTGCGGGGCGAATATCGACCAACTCAAAAAACAACTGTCCGACTTCATCGACGAGCACACGCCCACCGTGCCCGGCGAAACCGAGGTCGAGACGCAACCCACCCTCGGCTTCCAGCGGGTGATTCAACGCGCCATCCTGCACGTGCAGTCGTCGGGCAAGAAAGAAGTGTCCGGCGCCAACATCCTGGTCGCCATCTTTGGCGAAAAGGATTCGCACGCGGTGTATTACCTGCACCAGCAGGGCATCTCGCGCCTGGATGTCGTCAACTTCATCTCCCATGGCATCACCAAGCAGCGGTCGCAGCAGCAGCCGCAGGAGCCGCGCGACAATAGCAACAGCGACGCGGACAGCGAGGAACAAGCCACCGGTCCGGGCGGGGCGCTGGAGAACTACACCCAGAACCTCAACCAGATGGCGCGCGACGGCAAGATCGATCCCTTGATCGGCCGCGAGCCGGAGCTGGAGCGGACCGTGCAGATCCTGTGCCGCCGCCGCAAGAACAATCCGCTGCTGGTCGGCGAGGCCGGCGTCGGCAAAACCGCCATCGCCGAAGGCCTGGCGCGCCGCATCGTCAACGGCGAAGTGCCGGAGATTTTGTCCAAGTCCACCGTTTACGCGCTGGACATGGGCGCCCTGCTGGCCGGCACCAAGTACCGCGGCGATTTCGAACAGCGGCTGAAGGCCGTCATCAAGCAGCTGACCGATGACACCAACGCCATCCTGTTCATCGACGAGATCCACACGCTGATCGGCGCCGGCGCGGCCTCCGGCGGCACGCTGGACGCGTCCAACCTGCTGAAACCGGCACTGTCCAACGGCAGCCTGCGTTGCATAGGCGCGACCACGTACAACGAGTACCGCGGCATCTTCGAGAAGGACAACGCGCTGTCGCGCCGTTTCCAGAAGATCGACGTGACCGAGCCTACCGTGCAGCAGACGGTGGAAATCCTGAAGGGGCTGAAATCCCGCTTCGAGGCCCACCATGGCGTCAAGTACACGCAATCGGCCCTGTCCACCGCGGCGGAGCTGTCGGCGCGCTACATCAACGACCGCCACCTGCCGGACAAGGCGATCGACGTGATCGATGAAGCCGGCGCGGCGCAGAAGATTCTGCCGAAGTCCAAGCAGAAGAAGGTCATCAACAAATCGGAAATCGAGGAGATCGTCGCCAAGATCGCCCGCATTCCGCCGAAGACCGTCTCCAGCGACGACAAGAACGTGCTGAAGAATCTGGAGCGCGACCTGAAGAACGTCGTGTTCGGCCAGGAGAAAGCCATCGAAGGGCTGGCCAGCGCGATCAAGATGACGCGTTCCGGCCTGGGCAACCCGCAGAAGCCGATCGGATCGTTCCTGTTCTCCGGCCCCACCGGCGTCGGTAAAACCGAACTGGCGCGCCAGCTGGCCTACATCCTCGGCGTCGAGCTGATCCGCTTCGACATGTCCGAGTACATGGAGCGCCACGCGGTGTCCCGACTGATCGGCGCGCCTCCGGGCTATGTCGGTTTCGAACAGGGCGGCCAGCTGACGGAAGCGATCAACAAGCATCCGTACACCGTGCTGCTGCTGGACGAGATCGAGAAGGCGCATCCGGACATCTACAACGTCCTGCTGCAGGTGATGGACCACGGCACGCTGACCGACAACAACGGCCGCAAGGCTGACTTCCGCAACGTGGTGCTGATCATGACCACCAACGCGGGCGCGGAATCGCTGTCCAAGCCTTCGCTGGGCTTCACCCAGACCAAGGCCGCGGGCGACGAGATGGGCGACATCAAGAAGATGTTCAGCCCCGAGTTCCGCAACCGCCTGGATGCCATCATCCCGTTCAGCATGCTGGACGAGCAGATCATCCTGCAGGTGGTGGACAAATTCCTGAT
Organism: Chromobacterium sp. ASV23; assembly: GCF_016428945.1. Lineage (NCBI taxonomy): Bacteria > Pseudomonadati > Pseudomonadota > Betaproteobacteria > Neisseriales > Chromobacteriaceae > Chromobacterium > Chromobacterium sp. ASV23. The sequence continues at coordinate 60,878 of NZ_JAELTR010000004.1, read as the reverse complement.
GCAGCTGGAGCAGCAACTGTCGGAGAAGCATGTCGATATCCACTTCACCGACGAGCTGCGCCAATACCTGGCGAAGAACGGCTTCGACCCGCTGATGGGCGCGCGGCCGATGGCCCGCCTGATTCAGGATACCCTGCGCAAGGCGCTGGCGGACGAGCTGCTGTTCGGCCGCCTGGTGGCCGGCGGCGAGGTGACGGTGACGGTCATCGACGGCAAGGTGGAGCTGCAGTTCGATCAGGATGCCTTGGCCACGGCCGAACCCGCCTGATCCTAGGCTGTTCTCTCAAGCAAACGCCCGCGCATGCGGGCGTTTTTGTTTGGCGCGCTCTCCCCGGCATCAACCGCGCGGATGATGGCGCGCATGCAGTTGCTTCAGCCGCTCCCGCGCCACATGGGTATAGATCTGGGTGGTGGAAATGTCGGCGTGCCCCAGCAGCAGCTGCACCACGCGCAGGTCGGCGCCGTGGTTGACCAGATGGGTGGCGAAGGCGTGCCGCAGCACGTGCGGGCTGACCTTGGACAGGCCCTGGCGGCCGGCGTATTGCGAAATCAGATGCCAAGCCATCTGCCGCGTCATCCCGGCCTTGCGCTGCGTGACGAACACCGCGTCGCTGGGATGGCCGGCCAGCAGCAGCGGCCGCGCCTCTTTCAGGTAACGCAGCAGCCAGTCCTGGGCGATCTCGCCCAACGGCACCAGCCGTTCCTTGCTGCCCTTGCCCATGGTTTTGACCACGCCGTCCAGCAGATTCAGCTGGTTCAGCGTCAGGCCCACCAGCTCGGACACCCGCAGGCCGCTGGCGTACAGCACCTCCAGCATGGCGCGGTCGCGCAGGCCCAGCGGCGTCGCCACATCCGGCGCGGCCAGCAAGGCCTCGACATCGACTTCGGACAGGGACTTGGGCAAGCGCTGGCCCTGCTTGGGCGAGGCCAGATTGGCGCTGGGATCATCTTGTCGCTGGCCGCTTTGCAGCAGGTATTGGTAATAGCGGCGCAAGGCCGAAGTCAGACGGGCGCGGGTGGCCGGCTTCTCGCTGCCCGCTCCGATCAGCATCGCCTGCTCCAGTTCGTCCCGCCCGGCCCGCTCCAGCGACGCGCCCAGCTCGGCCAGCCGGGCGGCCAGCTTGGACAGGTCGCGGCGATAGGCCGCCAAGGTGTTGTTGGATAACCCGTCGGCCAGCCATAGCTGGTCGAGAAAGGCGTCGATGCTGTCCTTATCCGAGCTCATGCCGCAGCAGCCATCGCTTGATGTCCAGCGTTTCGTCGCCGGTGGATTGGTTGAAGCCCCCAAGCCCCGCGCTGGCCACCACGCGGTGGCACGGCACGATGATGGGGATGGGATTGCGGCCGCAAGCGCCGCCGACGGCGCGCGGCGACGAGGCCAGCGCTTGGGAGAGGTCGAGGTAACGGCGGGTCTCGCCGCAGGGAATGGCGGCAATCCGCTCCCATACCCGCAACTGATAGGGCGTGCCGTGCAAGCGGTAAGGCACAGTGAAGGCGTGGCGCGCATCGGTGTAATAGGCGTCCAGCTGCCTCGCCACTTCGGCCGCCAAACTCCCCGCAGCCGGCGTCTGCAAGGCCGCATCCGCCGGCAGGAAACGCAGTTCGACCAGCTCCCCGTCTCGGCAAGCCACGCCCAGCCTGCCAAACGGCGCGGCGATCACGGCATATTCCATCTCATCCCCTGAAACGAAAAAAGCGCAAGGCCAGGCCTTGCGCTTTGATGATAGCGGCGGTCGCCGGCAGGATTAACCCTGCTTGCGAGCCGGCAGCTTTTCCTTGATGCGAGCGGACTTGCCGGTGCGGCCGCGCAGGTAGTACAGCTTGGCGCGACGAACGTCACCGCGACGCTTCACTTCAACGGAAGCCACCAGCGGGGAGTAGGTTTGGAAGGTACGCTCAACGCCTTCGCCGGCGGAGATCTTGCGCACGGTGAACGCGCTGTTCAGACCGCGGTTACGCTTGGCGATGACCACGCCTTCGTAAGCCTGCAGACGCTCGCGGTTGCCTTCCTTTACCTTCACCTGAACCACTACGGTGTCGCCCGGGGCGAATTCCGGCAGGGTCTTGCCCAGGCGTGCGATTTCTTCTTGCTCGAGTTTTTGGATCAGATCCATGATTTACTCCGATTTGTTCTGGACATCTTGTTCCTGCTGGTACTCCGCCAGCAGCCGAGATTCCTGTTTTGTCAAAATACGGTCTTTCAGCAGTTCGGGCCGACGTTGCCACGTGCGTCCCAGCGACTGCTTCAGCCGCCATTTGGCGATCAGGGCATGATTACCGGACAACAGCACATCCGGCACCCGCATGCCTCGATACTCTTCGGGTCGGGTATAGTGCGGACAGTCTAGCAGACCATCCACAAATGAGTCTTCGTACGCCGATTGCGCATCGTTGAGCACGCCCGGCAACAAGCGCACCACAGCGTCCGCCAGTACCATCGCCGGCAATTCGCCGCCCGATAGCACGTAGTCGCCGATGGAAATCTCCTCGTCGACTTGCGTGGCGATCAGCCGCTCGTCTATGCCTTCGTAGCGGCCGCACAGCAGAATCAGGCCAGACCTTTGCGACAGCTCCACCGCCTTGGCGTGCGAGAGCCGCGCGCCCTGCGGCGACAGATACACCACATGGCTGCTCTCGGCGCCGGCTGCGCGCTGACGCGCGCGCGCGGCGGCAAGGGCTTGCTCCAGCGGTTCGATCTGCATCACCATGCCGGGACCGCCGCCATACGGCCGGTCATCCACCCGACGATAATTGTCGTGGGTGAAATCGCGCGGGTTCCAGGCATGGAACTGCCACAAGCCCAAGTCAAGCGCCCGCTGGCTGACGCCAAAGCGGGCGATCGAGTCGAACATCTCCGGGAACAGCGTTACCGCGTCGATCTGCATCAGTAATCCAGACCCCAGTCCACCAGGATGCGGCCTTCGGCCAGCAGCACCTCCAGCACATATTGATCCACGAAGGGGATCAGCCTTTGGCCGTGCTCACCCTTCACCACCAATACGTCGTTGGCGCCGGTTTCCAGCAGCGTCTCCACCGTGCCCAGCGCCTCGCCCTGCTGGTTGACGACTGCCAGACCGATCAAATCGTTCCAGTAGTATTCGCCTTCGCCAGCTTCGGGGAGCTCGCTGCGCGGCACGGCAATCTGCATGCCTCGCAACGCTTCCGCTGTGTCGCGCTCGTCGACGCCTTCCAGCTTGGCCGCCAGGGCCTTGGGCTGAACCGCGCCGTTTTCGAATGCGTACGGCTTCCAGCTGCCGTTTTTGCCCAACCACCAGGTCGGGTAATCAAACAGGCTGTCAGCGTATTCGGTATCGGCATGGATTTTCACCCAGCCTTTAATACCGAAGGCGCCGCGCACAAAGCCCATTACTACGAGATCTTCGTCGCGCATGCGCCCAAATCCGTCTTGATGTTGGATAGCCGGATTAAGCGGCTACGACCTTCTGCTCTTTCAGCAGCTTGGCAACGGAGTCGGACAGCTGGGCGCCAACGCCTACCCAGTAGTTCAGACGGTCCATGGTGAAGCGGACGCGTTCTTGCTTCTCGTTGGCTACCGGGTTGTAGAAGCCAACGCGCTCGATGAAGCGACCGTCACGACGGTTACGGGAATCGGTCACCACGATGTTGTAGAACGGACGGTTCTTGGCGCCGCCGCGTGCCAGACGAATCACTACCATTGTCGATTGTCCTTGAAAAAAACTGGATATAGAAAAGCCCACGATTTTAGGTCAGTTTTCCCTTATCTTGCAAGCGCTTAATGCAAGACTGTGTCGGATAGACCGCTCAGAGCGGCTTCAACACCAGTGTCAGCGCCCTGTCTTCAGGGTGCGGCTCCACGCTAAACCCCAGTTTATGCATCAGTTTCAACATGCCTTTGTTGCCGGCCAGCACTTCGCCGCGCATCAGCTTCAGCCCCTGCTCGCGCGCCGCGTCGAACAAGGCCTGCATCAATAGATTGCCTATGCCCCGCCCTTGCCAGTCATCCGCCACCTCCAGCGCGAACTCGCAGGCCTCGTTGTCCGGGTCGGTGATGAAGCGGGCCACCGCCAGCATCTCCTCCCCCGCCTCGCCTTCCCGCGTCATCGCCAGCGCCATTTCGCGGTCGTAGTCGAGCTGGGTGAAGCGGACCAGCATGCTCTGCGACAGCTGCTTGATGCTGGACAGGTAGCGGTTATAGCGGCTTTCCTCGGACAGGTTGCGGACGAAAGCCTGCTGCATGTCGGCGTCTTCCGGCCGCACCGGACGAATCATCACCGGCGTGCCGTCATGCAGCTTGGCGCACACCACCATATGCGTGGGGTAAGGCATGATGGCCATGTGGCCGTAGCGTTTGCGTTCGGCGCCCGCCGGCTGCACCACAATGCGGGCATCCAGCGCGATCACGCCCTTCTCGTCCGCCACCAGCGGATTGATGTCCAGCTCGCGGATCTGCGGCAGCTCGCACACCATTTCCGACACTTGCAGCAAGACATGGCGCAGCTCGTCAACATCCACCGGCGGCAGGTTCTTGAACGGCCCCAACAACTGGCCGATGCGGGTCTGGCTGATCATGCTGTCCACCAGATAATCGTTCAGCGGCGGCAGCGCCAACGCCAGGTCGTGCATGACTTCCACCGCGATGCCGCCGGCGCCGAATGCCACCACCGGGCCGAAGGCGGCGTCGTGCGCCACCCCCACCATCACCTCGCGGGCAAAGCGACGCTTGCGCATGGGCTGCACCGATACGCCTTCGATGCGCGCATCCGGCCGCGCCTGCCGGGTGCGGCTGATGATGCCGTCAAAGGCCGCGCGCAATGTGGCCTCGTTGCTGATGTTCAGCTCCACCCCGCCCACATCGCTCTTATAGATGATGTCCGGCGAATCGATCTTCAACACCACCGGATAGCCTATCGCCTCGGCCTGGCGCACCGCCTCGTCGGCTTTGCGCGCCAAGGTGGTGGGATTGACCGGGATGTGGAAAGCCGCCAGCACCTGCTTGGACTCGCGCTCGGACAGGATTTCCCGCCCTTCGGCCAGCGCCGCGTCTATCACCTTGCGCGCCGCCGCCACGTCGGGATCGTCGCGCTGGCCCTCCAGCGGCCCCGGCGTCTGCAGCAGCAGCTGCTGGTTGTGCTGATAGGCGGCCAGATGGCGGAACACCTCGATGCCGTATTCCGGCGCGCTGAAGTGCGCGCATTTGGCCTTGGAGAACAGCTCTCGGCTTTCCGACACCTTGGCGTCGCCCAGCCACGACAGGAACAAGGGTTTGGTCGTCTCGCGCTGCAGGCCTATCATCAGTTGCGCGGTGGTCAGGTGATCGGTGCCGGCCTGCGGCGTGAAGATCACCATCACGCCGTCCACGCCCGGATCATCGACACAGGCCTTCACCGCGGTGCGGAAGCGCATCGGGCTGGCGTCGCCGATGATGTCCAGCGGATTGCCGTGCGACCAATTGCGCGGCAGCACGCTGTCCAGCAGCTTCATGGTGCCCTCGCTCAGCTTGGCCAGCTCCACGCCGCAGTCCACAGCGCTGTCGGCCGCCAGCAGGCCCGGCCCGAAACCGTTGGTCACGATGGCCAGCCGCTTGCCGCCGACGCGGTAATTGGCCGCCAAGACCTTGGCGGCGGTGAACAGCTGGGCGATGGACGACACGCGCAGCACGCCGGCGCGTGCCAGCGCGGCGTCGAACACATCGCCGCTGGCCACCAGATTGCTGGCGTGGGTGCGGCCGTCGGCATCGTTCTCGAAACGGCCGGACTTGATCACCACCACCGGCTTGGTGCGGGCGGCCGCGCGCAGCGCCGACATGAAGCGGCGGGCATCGTAGATGTGGTGAACATGCAACAGAATGCCCTGCGTTGCGTTGTCGGCCACTAGGTAATCGAGGATTTCGCCGAATCCGACATCCAGCGCCCCGCCCAGCGATACCACGCTGGAAAAACCGATCTCCTTGCTGTCCGCCCAGTCCAGCATCGCCGCGCACAGGGCGGATGACTCCGACACCAGCGCCAGATTGCCCGGCCGCACCTTGCCGTTGTAATTGCTGGCGTTGAAGCCGGCCACTGGCCGCATCAGGCCCAGCACATTCGGGCCGAGCAGACGGATGCCGAAGTGGCGGGCGATGGACAGCGCCTCATTGATCAGTTCCTGCTCCAGCTGTTCGCTGTCGGAAAACTCCTTGGCCAGCAGCACGGCCTTGACGCCCTTCTTGCCGCAATCCTTGACGATGCCCGGTAGCGAGCGTATCGCCGTCGCCACCACGGCCAGGTCTATCGGCTCCTCGATCTGCCGCACCGAAGACACCGCCGGAATGCCGCCGACCACCTTGTGGTTCAGATTGACCGGAAACAGCTTGCCCTGGAAAGAACCGGCCAGCAGATTGGCGAAGACGGCCTGGCCGATGGAGCCGGGACGATCGCTGGCTCCGACCACGGCGACAGTGCGCGGGGAAAACAGCGGGGTCAGATAATGTGGCCTCATGCGTGCGTGTCCTCGGAAACAATATCAATCAGTAGCGCCCTGCCGGCAGGCGTTGGCTGCAGCCACGCCACCTGCAAGATTACGTGATCCATGCGAAATGCGCGCGACAGCATCGGCTGCCAAAGCGGGAAGGAAGGACGGCGTAGCCGCCGTCATGCGGCGGCCAGCCCTTGCCATCATGCAGAGCAAACCTGCGCGTCATATTGACCTCCGGCAAACCATACACATGTGGGTAAGCTGGTCCGCAACGGTTGAATTTCGCCGCCCGCCATATCGAGCTAGTGGCGCAGCCTTTACAATATTGCTAACCTTTACAGTTTCGCAATAAACGTATTTTGCGCCGCAGCACGCAACCGGCCGGGAAACCCTCGGCCAGGCAGGAGCCGACACACCATGACGAAACGCGTCGTCACACTCGCTCATTATTACACCCAGCCGGAAATCCAGCAGATGGCCGACAAGGTGGGTGACAGCCTGGAACTGTCGCTGTACGCCAAGGAAGCCCAGGCCGACATCATCGTGTTCGCCGGCGTGCGTTTCATGGCCGAGACCGCGAAGATCCTGAACCCGGAAGCCACGGTGATCCTGCCGGACGCAGGCTCCACCTGTTCGCTGGTGACGCAAACCGACGTCGTCGAGCTGACCCAGTGGCGCAAGCGTTACCCGGACCATGTCCACGTCGCTTACATCAACTCCAGCGCCGAACACAAGGCGGTGTCGGACTGGATCGTCACCAGCCGCAATGTCGACGACATCATCGCGCATCTGTATGCCGAAGGTAAGAAAGTCATCTTCTCGCCGGACCGCAATATGGGCGGCTACCTGAACGACCAGTACGGCTACGACATGCCGCTGTGGTCCGCCGTGTGCGAAGTGCACGACAAATTCAACGAGGCCGCGCTGAACGAGGCCTTCGCCGCCGCGTCCGGCGACAAATACCTGATCGCTCACCCGGAAAGCCCGCTGCCGGTGCTGAAGAAGGCCGATTACGTCGGCTCCACCTCCGGCATGCTGAACTGGGTGAAAAACTATCAGGGCAATACCAAGGCGGTGATCTTCGTCGCCACCGAGGACGGCATCCTGTACAACATGGGGCTGGCCCGCCCGGACCTGGACCTGCGCCAGGCGCCGATCTATGCCGGCTGCCAGTGCAACTCCTGTCCGTACATGAAGATGAACAGCATCGAAGCGGTCAAGCGCGCCCAGCAAGGCGAAGGTCTGGTGATCGACTACCTGAGCGCCGAGCAGATGGACGCCGCGCGCGTGCCGATCGAACGCATGCTGGAATTCAGCAAACGCTACTACGCCTGAGCCAGGCCGCACAACCCGCCCGACGCGGGTTTTTTTACGGGCCGCCGCCGCCTCGCGGCACTATTCGCTGTCATGATGGCGGCGCTACAATCACGCGATGAATACGGAAAGACAGTATGAAGTTTCTGCTGAGCAACGATGACGGCTACGCCGCCCCTGGCCTCGCCATGCTGGCCCAAACGCTGCGGCGTTATGGCGAGGTGGTGGTCGTGGCGCCGGACCGCGACCGCAGCGGCGCCAGCAACTCGCTGACGCTGGACCGCCCGTTGACGGTGCGCTCGGCGGACAACGGCTTTTACTACGTCAACGGCACGCCCACCGACTGCGTGCACCTGGCGGTGACCGGGCTGTTGGATTTCAAGCCGGACATGGTGTTCACCGGCATCAACCACGGCCCGAATATGGGCGACGACACGCTATATTCCGGCACGGTGGCGGCCGCCACCGAAGGCTTCATGCTGGGCATCCCGTCCATCGCGGTTTCGCTGGCCGGGCATAGCGGCAAGCATTTCGCCACCGCCGGAAAAGTGGTGGAACAATTGGTCGAACGTTGCCTGGAACAGCCGTTTGCCCAGCCGGTTCTGCTGAATGTGAACGTACCGGACGCGCCGCCGGAACAACTCGGCGCAATGCAAGTGACCCGGCTGGGACGCCGCCACGCCGCGCAGCCGGTGATCAAATCTCAGAATCCTCGCGGCGAGACGATATACTGGGTAGGGCCGGTCGGCGCAGTGCAGGACGCCGGGGCCGGAACCGACTTCGGCTGCATTGCGGCGAACCAGCCCTCGGTGACGCCGCTGATGCTGGATCTGACCGCCTACGGGCAATTGGACAGGATTTCCACATGGCTTCACCGCTGACACAGAACAGCCAGGCTTACGGCATGCTTTCCGAGCGCACGCGCCGGCGCATGACCGACCGTCTGCGCCAGCATGGCATCGCCGACGAGCGAGTGCTGACTGCCATGCATGAAGTGCCTCGCCATCTGTTCGTCGATCAGGCCCTGGCCACCCGCGCCTACGACGATGTGTCGCTGCCCATCGGCCACGGCCAGACCATCTCGCAGCCGCTGACAGTGGCCAGAATGACCGAACTGCTGATCCAGGGTCGCCCGCCGGGCAAGATCCTCGAGATCGGCACCGGCTGCGGCTACCAGACGGCGGTGCTGCTGAAGGCTGGCGCCGAAGTTTATTCAGTGGAACGACTGGGCACGATTCTGGACCAAGCAAGACGCAATCTGCGCGCCGCCAAGCTGGTCCATGCCCGCTTGGTGCACGGAGACGGCAATACCGGCCTGGCCGAGGCCGCTCCCTTCGACGGCATCATCGTCACCGCCGCCGCGCGCGCGGTGCCGACCGCCCTGGTGGATCAGCTGGCCGACGGCGGCAGAATGGTGCTGCCGCTGGGAGAGGGCGAGCAACATTTATGGCTGTTGGAGAAAACAGCGCAAGGTTTGCAAAAGACTAGGCTCGATCCAGTGAAATTTGTTCCACTGCTGAATGGACGCAGTTAAAACTGCAAAAACGCAACACTATCACTGTCAGACAATCGAGCAAGACCCCAACTTAAACGTTTCTACACAAAAACATGCTAAAAATGCATTGCAGGTATGCCCATATATTAGCTGCGCTAGCCGCCACCGCATTGGCCGGCTGCAGCAGCATGGTACAGCAGGCGGCGCCGGTGGAATCCGCGGCGCCCTCGACGATAAGCAGCAACAAGCCGGCCCCGGTGGCAGCCAACGCCAACCATGCGGCCAATACGGAAGCCATGCCCTACCGGGACGCCGGCAACCTGAATATGCAGCCCGTGGGCCAAGCGCCGGCAGCGTCTGCGCCTGCCGCAGGCGAACAGACTTACGTGGTGAAGCCGGGCGACAATCTGTTCCGGATCTCGTTGAACCACGGCTTGAAGTACAAGGATGTCGCCGCCTGGAACAACCTGCCGGATACCGGCATCAAGGTGGGACAGGTGCTGCGGCTGACGCCGCCAGGCGGCGATGCAAGCCCGGCGCCGGTTACGACGGCGGCAGCGGCGCAGCCGGCGCCAGTGGAACCCGCCGCCGCCGCGGCGACCGGCGGCGCGGTCAAGACGTATCCCAAGGCGCTGAAGCTGCCTTACAGCGGCGAAGCGGCCAAGGACATCGCGGCTCAGAGCGAGGGCCGCGGTGGCGTCAAAAACAACGCTCAGGCATCAAGCTCGACCCCTTCCCCCGCCCCGGGGAAAAAGCAGGAAGCCAGCACGGCAGTTGCCGCCGCGCCGGCGCAGGAGGCCAGCGCCCCCGCGGCCAAGCAGGAAGAAGACGCGGTGGCATGGCTGTGGCCGACCGAGGGCAAGCTCATCAAGGGTTTCTCGGAAAGCAACAAAGGCATTGAAATCAGCGGGCGCATGGGCCAGCCGGTGCTCGCGGCAGGAGATGGCAAGGTGGTGTACAGCGGGACCGGGCTGCGCGGCTACGGCAAGCTGATCATCATCAAGCACAACAAGACTTTCCTGTCGGCTTACGCGCATAACAGCCAGCTGCTGGTCAAGGAGGGACAGTCTGTCAAGAAAGGGCAGAAGATTGCCGAGATGGGCAATACCGATGCCGACCAAGTCAAGCTGCACTTTGAGGTGCGCCGTTTCGGCAAGCCTGTGGATCCGATGCAGTATCTTGAACACAAGTCCTAGCGGGTAGGCTCAGCCCCCGCCGGGACCAGACAGCGACGGGGGTAGAGTCATGAGCAACGAAATCGACATTCTGGACGAGAGCGAGATTCTCGACGAGGAAGCCGCCGAAGAAGGCGCAGCGGAGGCCGAAGCCGAAGAAAGCGCGGACAGCACCGCGGTCTTTGAAGACGTGGTCGCCGATGTCACCCAGATTTACCTGAACGACATCGGCAACAACGCGCTGCTGACCCCGCAGGAAGAACTGGCGCTGGCGCGGCGCGTAGTCGCCGGGGAGTTTGAAGCTCGCCAGAAAATGATCGAGCACAATCTGCGGCTGGTGGTGAACATCGCCAAACACTACATCAACCGCGGGCTGGCGCTGCTGGATCTGATCGAGGAAGGCAATATCGGCTTGATGCACGCGCTGGAAAAGTTCGATCCGGAGCGCGGCTTCCGCTTCTCCACCTACGCCACCTGGTGGATACGCCAAAGCATAGAGCGGGCGATCATGAACCAGTCGCGCACCATCCGGCTGCCGGTGCATGTGATCAAGGAGCTGAACGTCTACCTGCGCGCCTCGCGCCATCTGGAAAGCCAGATCGGCCGCGAACCCACGCTGGACGAAATCGCCCATTTGGTCGGCAAACCGGTGGACGACGTGCGCAAGGTGATGAACCTGAACGAGCGCATGGCCTCGCTGGATGCGCCGCTGGACATCGATCCGATGCTGTCCATCGGCGAATCGATCCCGGACGAGCAGCATGAGGAGCCGGAGCTGCAGTTGCACAACAGCCAGCTGGAAACCTTCGTCCACGACTGGCTGGGCCAGCTGAACGAAAAACAGCGGCTGGTCATCGAACGGCGCTACGGCTTGAACGGCTACGAGATCTGCACGCTGGAAGAGCTGGCCGCCTCGCTGAACCTGACCCGCGAGCGCGTGCGGCAGATCCAGATCGAAGGGCTGGAACAGCTGCGCCGCATCCTGCGCCGCAAGGGCATCTCTCGCGACTTCCTGCTCTAAGCGCGGCAAACCTCGCGCATCGGCCCGGCCCCATGCCGGGCCTTGTCATTTCCAGCGCCGCGCCTGGCGCAACCAGCGCCGCTCCCCCGCCGCATCGGCCTGCGGCTGGCGATAGCGCAACTCGACATACTCCTTCACCAGCCGCTGCAGACGAGCAAAATCATCGCGCGGCAGGCCCTGGGCCGCCTTCAGCAGCTCAATCGGCCCAAGCGCGGGCGAGACTGCGACGCCACGCTGCGCCAGCCGCTGCCGCAGCCTCATCCATCCTTCGGCCAGCGGCGGCTGCCGCGGCCGTCTACGCCACCACCAAGCCAGCGGCAATAGCGCCAGCGCCATACCGATCAGCAGGCCGCGCACCACGCTGCCGCCATCGACATCGTCTCCCAAGCCCAGACGCTGGAACAGGCCGCGCTGCCGGGCGGCATCGTAACCGACCACCCACTGCTGCCAGGCGAAATCCGCCGCCTGCCATTGTTGCCGCCACCGGCGCAGCCACTGCGGCGGCAGCACCGCGCCCGCGCCGTCCGCGCCGCGCAAAGCCGGCAGTGACTGTTCCGCCCCCTGCTCCAGCCGATTCGGAGAAACCGCCGAGGTCGGATCCACTCTCAGCCATTGCCTCTGATCCGCGAGCCAGACCTCAACCCAGGCATGGGCGTCGGAGGAACGCACCAGCCAGAAACGGCCCAGCGGATTGAACTCTCCGCCCTGGTAACCGATGACCACCCGCGCCGGCATGCCGGCGGCGCGGGCAAGAAAAGCGAAGGCCGAGGCGTAATGCTCGCAAAATCCCTGCCGCGAGCCGAACAGAAACGCGTCCACCGGCTGCTCGCCCAGCAATGGCGGCTGCAAGGTGTAGCGGAAGCCCCCCAGCCGCAGATATTGCAACGCCTCCCGCACAAAGCCGGTTTCGCCGCCGCCGCGCTGCCGCAGTTGCCATGCCAGCGCCCGGCTTCTGGCGTTGCCGGCCGGCAGTTGCAGATAAAAGGCGCGCCTGCCGGCCGATAGCGGCTCCGTGACGCGCGCCCCAACCATGCTGACTAGCGGATAGCGCGCCAGATCGTCCTGGCTGCGATCCTGCCGCAGCAAGCCGCCGGGTGCCATATGACTGCCCGGCGCGGCGGCCTGCGGCATCTCCAGCGCCGGCAGACGTCCCTGGTCGGCGCGCAGCGTCAGGCTGTATGCCAACTCACGTCCGCCCGAGAGCGCCAGCGGCGATACGCTCTCCTCGGCCCCTCGATGCCAGCGCCGGCCATCAAACGCGTCCAACAGCATCACCCGCCAGTACAGCTGATCCTGGCGCGGCGGCAGCCCGTCGAACACCACGCTGAATGCCGGCTCCCGATTCAGAATCAGTTTGCTGATGCTCCCGGGCTCCATGTCCTCGCCCAGGCCGCTGCCGGCGGCAGGCTGTTGCTGCGGCATGCTCCACAGCGGCTCCGGCAGGCGCGGCATCATCACGAACAGCACCAGCATGATGGGCAGCGACAACAGCAAGGCCTGCGCCGCGCTGCGCCAGCTGCCGCGCGGCAAGCCGCCGGCCAGCATGGCGGTGGCCCAGGTCAGCAACAGCAAGGCGGCCACCAGCCAGGCCGCCATCAGCGGCGACTGGTTGAACAGCAGCGGCATCGCCGCCAGGAAAAAACCCAGCGCCAGCAGCACGCGCCAGTCGCGCAGCGTGGCGGTTTCATAGGCCTTGAACGCCGTCAGCAGCACCAGCAGCGCCACGCCGCCCTCGCGGCCGATCAAGGTGCCCAGTTGCAGCCAAGCCGCGCCTATGGACAGCATCAGCAGCGGCAACAGCAACCAGCGCGACGGCAAGCGCCCATCGCGACGGGCCAGCCAGCCGCGTCCGAGCAAGGCCGCGCCGCCCAGGGCCATCAACCACAGCGGCAGAAACCATGCCAAGGGCAGCATGACCCAGGCCAATGCCAGCAGCACCGGACCATGGCGCATGGCCTGCCCCGGCCCGCTCATCCGCGGCTCCCGAACAAGGCCAGCGCGGCCAGCGCCAGATCGCGCTGCCGCGGCTGCGGACCGATCTCGGCATCGGGCAGGCACAGCCGGTAGCGCTGGCGTTGCCGCTCGCACTGTTCCACCCGCCAGGCCATCCGCGACAATCTTCGTTCCGCGTCCGTCTCCTGGCCGTAATCGCTCCAGCGGATCAGCCGCAGCGCGCTGCCCGCCTCGCCGACGAAACGCTTGCTGGCCAAGGTGTCGCGCTGCGCCAGCACCTTCCAGGCGATCTGCCGCGGCGTATCGCCATGGCGGTAGGCGTCGAGGTGGGAGAAGTCGTCGCCGCCAGGCCGAGCGTCACCCCCCTCCCCGCCATCGCCTTCGCCGGCGCCGCGCGACGCATCGGGCAAAGGCGCCGGATAGACCAGCGCCCGCGCGTCCAGGCGCAACACTGCCCAGGCGCGGATCAAGCCGAATGGCGCGTCGCTTTGCGCCACGCACGGCGGCAGCGCCAGCCAGCCGCGCCGGGTGGTCGGCACCGCCAGCACGGCCTCGCCGCCATGGCCATCGAAAACGCAGGGAATAAGGGCATCGTCCTGGCCCAAGAGATGCAGCGACAGCTGCCTCGCCTGCGGCTGCGGACTGTCCAGCCGCAGGCGGAAACCGGCAGGGTCGCCGGCAAACACCGGCGCGCCGGCCTCTACCGACACGACCAGGCCGGACAACTGGCGATAGGCCATCAGCACCGCCACCAGCGCCAGGCCCACGATCCAGAACGCCAGGGCATAGGCCAGGCTGACCTGGTAATTCAGCGCCCCCACCCACACCGCCAGCGCCACCGCCAACAGCAGCAGGCCGAAACGAGTGGGCAACAGATAAATCCTCCGCTGCGTCAGTTCGCAGCGCTCTTGCAGCGGCAGCCGCGCCAGCCACCAATGCCGGAAGCGATCACGGAATGGCGACATGGGCGAGCAGCCGCTCCAGTTCCTGGCCGACGTCCGCGCCGGACGCCGACTGCAGCCGGTGCGCCGCCACCGGCAGAAAGATCGCCTTCACGTCCTCCGGCAACAGATGATCGCGCCCAGCCAGCAAGGCCCAGCCGCGGGCGGCGGCCACCAGGGCCTGCCCGGCGCGCGGACTCAGCCCGGTGACGAACAGGCCGGGACGCCGCGTGGCTTCCAGCAGCGCCAGCAGATAATCGGCCAAGGCCGGCGACACCGTCACGGCGGCGGCCTGCTGCTGCAGCGCCTGCAGCTCGCCCGGCGACATCACCGCCTGGAATCGCGCCAGCAGGTCGCGCCTGTCCTCGCCCATCAGCAGCGCCCGTTCCGCCTCGCGCGGCGGATAGCCGAGGGAAATCCGCATCAGAAAGCGGTCCAGCTGCGATTCCGGCAAGGGAAACGTCCCCATCTGCTCGCCGGGGTTCTGCGTGGCGATGACGAAAAACGGCGACGGCAGCGCATGGGTCTCGCCGTCTATCGACACCTGGCGCTCCTCCATCGCCTCCAGCAAGGCCGACTGCACCTTGGGCGAGGCGCGGTTGATCTCGTCGGCCAGCAGCACCTGGGTGAACACCGGCCCCTTGTGCAATTCGAAGCGCCCGCCATCGCGCTGATAGATGCTGACGCCCAGGATATCGGCCGGCAGCAAGTCGCTGGTGAACTGCACCCGACGGTAATCCAGGCCCAAGACGGTGGCCAGGCCGTGCGCCAGCGTGGTCTTGCCGACGCCGGGCACATCGTCGATCAACAGATGGCCGCGCGCGATCAGACAAGCGAAGGCCAGCCGGATCGGCTGCGGTTTGCCCAGGATAAGCGTGTTCAGTTGCCGGTAGGCAAGGGAGAGAGATTGCATTTGACCCCGGTTGCGCGCAGTATTTATCAAAATCACATAATCGCCATCCATTGTAAGCGCGTAGGGAGCGTACGTGTTCAACTGGCTGAAAAACCGCCTGCAGCGCAACGGCCTGACGGCCTACATCACCCATCCCGACTGCCTGCTGCACAATATGGGGGTGGGCCACCCGGAATGCCCGGAACGGCTGACGGCTATCCGCGACCAGCTGATGGCCTCGCAGATCTTCGACGCCCTGCAGGAAGTCGAAGCGCCGGAAGCCACCTATGAACAGCTGGCGCGCGTCCATCCACCCCGTTACGTCGAATACCTGGAAGCCTGCGCGCCCAGCGTCGGCACCTTCCGCATGGACCCGGACACCGCGATGTCTCCCGGCACGCTGAAGGCGGCCCACCGCGCGGCCGGCGCCGTGGTGAAGGCGGTGGAGCTGGTGGCCGAGGACAAGGCGCCCAACGCCTTCTGCGCCATCCGCCCCCCCGGCCATCATGCCGAGAGCGACAAGGCAATGGGCTTCTGCTTCTTCAACAACATCGCCGTCGGCGTCGCCCACGCGCTGGCCCAATACAAGTTCGAGCGGGTGGCGGTGGTGGATTTCGACGTCCACCACGGCAACGGCACCGAGGAAATCCTGCACGACGATCCGCGCGTGCTGATGGTGTCCATCTTCCAACACCCGTTCTACCCCTATTGTGGCGACAAGCCGCAGGGACCGAACATGCACAACGTGCCGCTGAAAGCCGGCAGCGGCGGACGGGAGTTCCGCGAGGCGGTGGAAAACGTCTGGCTGCCGCTGCTGCACGACTTCCAGCCGCAGATGCTGTTCATCTCCGCCGGCTTCGACGCCCACCGTGAAGACGACATGGGTTCGCTGGGCCTGACCGAGGCCGACTACGAATGGGTGACGCGCCATCTGCTGCAGATAGCCGACCAATACTGCGCTGGCCGCATCGTATCGGTGCTGGAGGGCGGCTACGACCTGTCGGCGCTGGGCCGCAGCGTCGCCGCCCATATCCGGGTGCTGTCAGATGGCTGAACGCCAATCTCACTGACAAAGGACTGAAATGAAGCGCTGGTTCCAAAATAATCGCGGGTTTCTGGTTTTCCTGCTGGTATTCGGCCTGTTCCGCACCGCGGTGGCGGACTGGAACCCGATCCCATCCGGTTCGATGCGTCCCACCGTGCTGGAAGGCGACGTGGTGCTGGTCAACCGGCTGGCCTACGACCTGAAGCTGCCCTTGAGCAACGTCATCCTGCATCGCACCGGCGAACCTCAGCGCGGCGACATCGTCACCTTCGCATCGCCCAAGGACGGCACGCGGCTGATCAAGCGATTGGTGGCCGTGCCCGGCGACATGGTGGAAATGCGCAATGAGGAACTGATCATCAACGGCCGCACCGCCCATTACCAACCGCTGCAGCAACTGACGGAGACCGTGGCGGACAATGTGGAGCTGCCTGCGCTGCGCTTGCAAGAAAGCGGCGTGCTGCCGCCGCACCGCATGCAATGGCTGGCAGGCGTCAACGCCCGCAGCAGCTTCGGTCCAATCACGATCCCGCCGGGGCAGTACATGATGCTGGGCGACAACCGCGACGACAGCGCCGACTCGCGCTACTTCGGCCTGGTGCCGCGCAATCTGCTCATCGGCCGCGCCGTCGGAATCATCGCCTCCGCCGACATCACCGGCAACTGGATGCCGCGCTGGGAGCGTTTTGCCAGCGATTTCCACTGATCGTCCATCGCCAAACAAAAAGCCGTCCCATCCGGGACGGCTTTTTCTTGGCCGAAAATCAGGCGTCAGCTGGCGTCGCTCTTGCCGCCTATCTTGTCTTCCTGGCCAGTCATCAGCTTGATCAGATTCGACTTGTGGCGATGGATCACCACGATGGCGATGATGATGCAGGTGCCGAAGAACACGCTCTGCGGCCCGAGGATGAAGTAGGCATAAACCGGGACCAACAAGCAGGCGACCAGAGCGGACAGCGAGGAAATCTTCACAACGAAGGCCATGAACAGCCAGGTGGCGATCGCCGCCAGCGCCAGCGGCAGACTGATGCCGAACAGAATGCCTACCGCGGTGGCCACGCCCTTGCCGCCCTTGAAACCGAAGAACACCGGCCACATATGGCCGAACAGCACGGCCAGCGCGCACATGGCGATGCCCTGCTCGCTCAAGCCGTAGCGCGGCCCCAGCCAGGCGGCCAGCGCCACCGCCACCCAGCCCTTGGCGCCGTCGCCGAGCAGCGTCAGCACCGCCGCCAGCTTCTTGCCGCTGCGCAGCACATTGGTGGCGCCGGGGTTGCCGGAGCCGTAGCTGCGCGGGTCGGCCATGCCCATCGCCTTGCTGACGATCACGGCGAAAGACAGCGAACCGATCAGATAGGCCGCCAGGACAAATGCAAATGCGGTCGTGGTCATGGTGGTGGTGTGTCCGTTAGATTAGAATAGGAGGTTTCGGATTTTACGGTATCGGGCGCCAAAGCCCAACCTCCTAGGACTGATGGACATCATATTCCTGCGCGAAGTGCGCGCCGACACCGTGATCGGCGTGTACGACTGGGAGCGCACAGCCGCCCAGACCATTGAAATCGACCTGGAAATCGGCATTCCCAGCGACACGCCCTGCCACAGCGACAATATCGGCGACACCATACACTACGGCGTCGTGGTGGAACGTTTGCGCCAATCGCTGGAGGAACAGCACTTCCTGCTGCTGGAGGCCCTGGCCGAGCATATCGCCAAAATGGTGCGCGAGGAATTCGGCGCGCCCTGGGTCAGGGTAGCCGTGACCAAGCTGGGCATTCTGCCTGGCGTCAAACGGGTAGGCGTGCAGATAGAACGCGGCCACCGGCCGCGCTGAGACCGGATCAGTCGGTATTGAAGCGCAGCTTCAGGCCGACGTCCTTATTGTGCATCTTGACGCTCAGATGGGTGCGCTTGCCCAGGTCCACATTGGGCACCAGCCGCAATGTATGGCCGTCGGCATCCTGCTCCAGCCGCACCGGCCCCAGCTGCAGCCCCTGCGGCGTCAAATCCTGCTTCTGCACGGCCGCATCTCGCGGCGAAGCGCACATCAAGGCCTGCGGCAGGCAAGCCGCCAGCGCGGCTGCGCACTGCAGCCAGATGGCAAGCGAGAACAGCAGACGGCCGACCATGCCACGACTCCATCCATTGACAATTTAATCATGGACCAAGCCGCGCAGCCGTCAAGAACCGCTTGTAAATCAGCGGTTTCGCATGAAGTCCGCGGTGTTGTAGAACGCCTCCAGCAACTTGTCCTTCAGCCAATCCTCCACCACCAGTTCGCTCACCGCCTGCCGCATGCACAGCATCCACTGGTCGCGCGCCGCCTCGTCGACGGCAAAGGGCATGTGGCGCATGCGCAGGCGCGGATGGCCAAAAGCCTCCATGTACAGAGACGGGCCGCCCAGCCAACCGGACAAAAACATGAACAGCTTCTGGCGCGAGCCGGACAAATCGGCTGGATGCATGTCGCGCAGCGGCTTTGCCGCAGGTTCGCTGTCCATGATGTCGTAGAACCGGTCCGTCAGCCAACGCACCACCCCTTCGCCGCCCAGCAGTTGGTACGGCGTCATTTCCTGCACTTCGCTCATTCTTGCTCCAGATGCCGGCCCAATGCGCCGGCGGTATTTCAAACGCCGCGGAAGGCAAAATCCAATTGCGGCTTGCGGCCGCTGATGATTTCCGCCAGCGCCCGCCCCGAGCCCGCGCCTTCGGTCCAACCCAGCGTGCCGTGGCCGGTATTCAGATACAGCTTGCCGATGCCGCTCTTGCCGATCAGCGGCACATTGCCCGGCGTGGCCGGCCGCAGACCGGTCCAGAAACGCGCGGCATCCCAGTCGCAGGCGCCGGGAAACAGGGCCTGCCCTCGCCGCAGCAAGGCGGCGCAGCGGGCCGGATGGAGATGGGACGAATAGCCCGACAACTCAGCCGTGCCCGCGATGCGCAGCTCGTCGCCCAGGCGGCTGAATACCAGCTTATGCGCTTCGTCGGTAATGCTGACCATGGGCGCGGCCACCAGGCTCTTCACCGGCACCGTCGCCGAATATCCCTTGGCCGGATAAATGGGTAGCCTGAGACCCAGCGGCGCAGTCAATAGCGGAGAATGGCTGCCCAGCGCCAACACGTAAGCGTCGGCCGTCACCCGCTGGTAACTGCCGTCCGGCCCCGTCACCGACACCGCGCTGACTGCGCCGGCCGTCGTCTCCAAGGCATTGATCCGGGTATTGTAGCGGAACTCCACGCCCAGTCCGGCGGCCGCTTCGGCCAGGCCGCGCGTGAACAGATGGACATCGCCGGACTCGTCGTCCGGGCACCAGCTGGCGCCGGCCAGCTGCGGCAGCGCCGACGCCAAGGCCGGCTCCAGCGCCAGCAGCTGATCGGGTGCCAGAATCCGTTTATCCACCCCCAGCCGCCGCATCCTGACGGCGGCGCGCTCGGCCAGGGCCAACTGGCCGGCCGTGTAATGCAAGGTCAGAATGCCGCGCGACAGGCGACGGTAGGCAATGCCCGTTTCCTCGCGCAGCTGGCGCATCGCATCGCGGCTATACAGCCCCAAGGCCACCATCTGCCGCGTATTGCCGTGATCGCGCCCTGGCAGGCATTCCAGCAGGAAATCGGCGATCCAGCGCCATTGCGCCGGCTCCAGCCGGGGCCGGAACAGCAGGGGCGCGTCGTCGCGCCATAGCCAACGCAGCACCTGCCACGGCGCGCGCGGATTGGCCCACGGTTCGGACTGGCTGACCGACAACTGGCCGCCATTGGCGAAACTGGTCTCGCGCGCCGCGCCGCAGGCGCGCTCCAGCACCACCACCTCATGGCCCATTCTGGCCAGGAACCAAGCGGTGGACACGCCCACCACGCCGGCCCCAAGTACTGCCACACGCATTCCGCCTCCATCAGACAAGACAACGGGCAAGACACGCTTGCCCGTTATGGCGGAATGTTAAAGCCAAATGCGCGCGGCGGCGACTATTTTGTCGGACAAACCGCCTATTTCTTGGCGTGCTCGTACACGGTCTTGCCGCGCAGATGGAAATAATCGGACGCGAAATAGAAGTTTTCCGAGTGGCCGACGAACAGCAGGCCATCCGGCTTCAACAGCGGGGCGAAGCGCTTGAGCACGCCGAACTGGGTATCGCGGTCGAAATAGATCATCACATTGCGGCAGAAGATGGCGTCGAACTGCTTGCGCACGCTCCAGTTTCCCTCCACCAGATTCAGCCGCTGGAAGGTGATCATATTGCGCAGCGCCTGCTTGGCCTGGTAACTGCCGTCCGGCAGCTTGTCGAAATACTTGACCGCATGGCCAGCCGGCAGCCGGGCGATCTTGTCTGCCGAATAAATGCCGGTGCGCCCGGTTTCCAGCACGCTGGTATCCAGATCGGTGGCCAGCACGGTGACATTCGGCCGCGACATGCCGGGGAAGGCCTCCAGCGCGGTGATCGCCAGCGAGTACGGCTCCTCGCCGGTGGAAGCCGCCGCGCACCAGATGGACAACTCGCCGCCGGCCGCCGCCCGCTTCTTCAGATGCTCCGACAGGATGGGAAAATGGTGCTCCTCGCGGAAGAAGAAGGTCAGGTTGGTGGTCAGCGCGTTGACGAACTGCTCGAACTCGCGCTTGCCGCCTATCGACTCCAGAAAATCGACGTAGGCGGCAAAGCCGGGCAGCTTCAGCTCGCGGATGCGGCGCACCAGCCGGCCGTACACCATGTCTTTTTTGGATGGATTGAGCGCAATCCCCGCTTCCTTGTAGATCAGCTTGCGGATGCGTTCGAAATCGGCGTCAGTGAAAGTGAACTCTCGGTTGAATTCTATCTTGGGCAATACCACTGGCGGCAGTTTGTTCATGTCGTGGATTCCACAGCAAAAAGGCCCGGGCAAGTGCCCGAGCCTGGTTCTCACCTTCGCTCAGTATCACACCGAGAACGAAGAACCACAACCGCAAGTCGTAGTGGCGTTGGGATTGCGGATCACAAACTGCGAGCCTTCCAGGCTTTCCTGGTAGTCGATCTCGGCGCCGACCAGGTATTGGTAGCTCATCGGGTCTACCAGGAAAGTCACGCCCTGGCGCTCGATGGCGGTATCGTCCTCGTTGGCGATCTCGTCGAACGTGAAACCGTACTGGAAGCCGGAACAGCCGCCACCGGTCACGAAGACGCGCAGCTTCAGGTCGGGATTGCCCTCTTCCGCGATCAAGTCCAGCACCTTGGTGCAGGCGCTGTCGGTGAAGTTGATCGGGCTCGGCATTTCGGTAGCAGCTTCTGTCATGTGTAACCTCGCATTCAGTCGGGCCGGTTCGCGGCCATTCACCCACTATTTTAGTCGGATATCGGGGCGAATGGCGAGCCTTCAAGCCCCATACCCGCCATCAGGGCAGCAAGGGCACCACATCCAGGCCGTCGGTTTCCGGCAGGCCGAACATCAGATTCATGTTCTGCACCGCCTGGCCGGCCGCGCCCTTGACCAGATTGTCTATCACCGACAACACCACCACGGTGTCGCCGCCCTGCGGCCTATGCACGGCGATGCGGCACAGGTTGGCGCCGCGCACCGAGCGGGTTTCCGGATGGCTGCCGGCCGGCAGCACGTCGACGAATCCTTCGCCGGCGTAACGGCGCTCGAACAGCTGCTGCAGATCGACATCCTTGGTCAGCCGCGCATACAGTGTGGCATGGATGCCGCGTATCATCGGCGTCAGGTGCGGCACAAAAGTCAGGCCGACCTGCTTGCCGCCGATATGGGAGAGACCCTGGCGGATTTCCGGCAGGTGACGGTGGCCGGCCACGCCATAAGCCTTGAAGGAATCGCCGGCCTCGGCCAGCAGCGCCCCGATCTCGCCTTTGCGGCCGGCGCCGGACACGCCGGACTTGCAGTCGGCGATCAGGCTGCCTGCATCGACCACGCCCGCCTCGATCAACGGCAGGAAGCCCAGTTGCACCGCGGTCGGGTAACAGCCCGGGTTGGCCACCAGCCGCGCGCTGCGGATCGCCTCGCGGTTCACTTCCGGCAAGCCGTAAACGGCGTCGGCCACCAGATGCGGCGCGGCGTGCTTGACGCCATACCACTTCTCCCACTCGTAGACGTCCTTGATGCGGAAATCCGCCGCCAGGTCTATCACCCGCACGCCGGCATCCAGCAACGCCGTCGCTTCCTGCATGGCAATGCCGTTAGGCGTGGCGAAGAACACTACATCGCAATCCTGCAGCCTGGCCTCATCCGGCGTGGTGAACGCCAGGTCGATGCGGCCGCGCAGGCTGGGGAACATCTCGTCGACGCGGATGCCGGCATCCTTGCGCGAGGTCACTGCCGTTACCCGGGCCTGCGGATGCTTGGCCAGCAAGCGCAACAATTCCACCCCGGTGTAACCGGTTCCTCCGACGATCCCAACCTTGATCATGGCCAGCCCTTTATATAAAAAAATGTCGCAAAGGCGACAGTTTAGGCAGTGAAAGCTGTCGCGGCAAGACCGCGGCAACACATAAAGAAAAGAAAAAACCGCCGGGCCAAGGCCAGGCGGTTTTTTTCCATGCAGAACCGAGCGATTAACGCTTGGAGAACTGCTTGGCGCGACGTGCTTTGCGCAGGCCGACTTTCTTACGCTCAACTTCACGAGCGTCGCGGGTAACGTAACCAGCGGCGGACAGGGAAGGCTTCAGAGCGGCGTCGAAGTCGATCAGGGCGCGGGTGATGCCGTGGCGGATTGCGCCGGCTTGGCCGGTTTCACCACCGCCAACCACGTTTACCTTGATGTCGAAGGATTCGAGGTTTTCGGTCAGGACCAGCGGCTGGCGGATGACCATGCGACCAGTTTCGCGGGCAAAATACTCGTCAACCGGCTTGCCGTTAACGATGATCTGGCCGGAACCTTTTTGCATGAACACGCGAGCGACGGAGCTCTTGCGACGGCCGGTGCCGTAGTAGTATTTACCGTTCATTGTTATGCCTTAAAATCAGATTTCCAGCACTTTGGGCTGTTGGGCGGAGTGCGGATGCTCGGAACCAGAGTACACCTTGAGCTTCTTGATCATGGCGTAACCCAGCGGACCCTTCGGCAGCATGCCTTTGACGGCTTTCTCCAGAACGCGTTCCGGGAACTGGTTTTGCAGTTCGGTGAAAGTGCGTTCGTAGATACCGCCCGGGTAGCCGGAGTGACGGTAGTACTTCTTGTCTTGGGCCTTGGTACCGGTCACGCGCAGTTTTTCGACGTTCACCACAACGATGAAGTCGCCGGTATCTACGTGCGGAGTGAATTCCGGCTTGTGTTTGCCACGCAGGCGGCGGGCGATTTCGGCAGCCAGGCGACCCAGCACCTTATCGGCGGCGTCGACCACGTACCACTCGCGCTTTACCTCATGCGGCTTGGCAGAAAAGGTCTTCATGGAACTCTTCCATCGTAATTCTTGAAAGTTACGGATTTTAGAGCAATGGCCGGGTCGCTGTCAAACCCTTGTGACACAACAGATTTCCGGAGGGCGGGAAACTGTGCGAGGCGTGGTAAATATGGTCAAAAAAAAAAGCGCAACGCTGCTGCGTGTTGCGCCAAGTTCCACCTTTGAGAAGGAGGATGGAGGAGACAACATCAGGGTGCCACAGTGCGTAACGCCCTGATGCAATACCGATTATCAGTATCCCACCGGGATTAGGCAAGCAATTTTTGTGCACTGCACGATAAATGATGTGCGCCAATGAGACACCCTTGCCACAGCAAGGCGAAACGGGCGCCGCCGGCGCCCGTTTCATCGGCAAATCAGCGATTTACAGCTTGATCGCCGCGTCCAGCGCCACTTCCATCATGTCGCGGAAAGAGGTCTGGCGCTCCTCAGCGCTGGTGGCTTCGCCGGTCGGAATAATGTCCGACACGGTCAGGATGCCGGCAGCGCGGGCGCCGTACTGGGCCGCCACGGCGTAGATGCCGGCCAGCTCCATCTCGATCACATTGACCTGCATCTTGGAGAGCACGTCCAGCATGTTCGGCTGCACGCCGTAGAACAAGTCGGCGGAGAACACATTGCCGACGGTCACTTTCTTGCCCTGCTCCGCGGCGGTGTCCACCAGGGTGCGCAGCAGGGTGTAGTCGGCGATGGCGGCGTAGTCGTGATCGTTGAAACGCATGCGGTTCACCTTGCTGTCGGTGGACGCGCCCATGGCGATGAACAGCTCGCGCAGCTTGATGTTGGGCGTCACCGCGCCGCAGGAGCCAATGCGGATGATGTTCTTGACGCCGTAGTCCTTGATCAGCTCCGTGGTGTAGATGCTGGCGGACGGGATGCCCATGCCGTGGGCCATCACCGACAGGCGCTTGCCCTTGTAGGTGCCGGTGTAACCGAACACATTGCGCACATTGGTCACCTGCTCCGCGCCTTCCAGGAAGGTTTCGGCGATCATCTGGGCGCGCAGCGGATCGCCCGGCATCAGTACGGTTTCGGCGAAAGCGCCATCCTTGGCGTTGATATGCGGGGTAGCCATTGAAAGTCTCCTCTAAGCGATATGCAATAGTCTGGCGGCAGCCCGTGATCCGGGCCGCTCAAATGCGGTGAGCGGGCCGCCAAGCGGCCCGCAGGTAGGACTCAGTCCAGGAAGGACGTGCCGTAATCCATGGCAGGCAGGCCAAGATGGCTGGCCACGCTCTGACCGATGTCGGCAAAGGTGGTTCGCTCGCCCACGCTGCCCGGCTTGACCGACTTGCCGTAGCACAACACCGGGATGTGCTCGCGGGTGTGGTCGGTGCCCGGCCAGGTCGGATCGCAGCCGTGGTCGGCCGACAGGATCAGGATATCGTCGTCGCCGAGCGCGTTCATCACCTCGGGCAGGCGCGCGTCGAACTCTTCCAGCGCCGCGGCGTAGCCGGCAGTATTGCGGCGATGGCCGTAGCTGGAGTCGAAATCGACGAAGTTGGCCATGATGATGGCCGGCTTGTCCCGATGCTGATGCATGGCGGTCAGCGTAGCGTCCCACAGCTGGTCAAAGCCGGTGGCCTTGTGCTTGTGGGTGATGCCGACATGCGCGTAGATGTCGGCGATCTTGCCGATCGACACCACGTCGCCGCCGGCGTCGGCCAGCTTTTTCAGGACGGTCGGCGCCGGGGGCTCCACCGCCAGGTCCTTGCGGTTGCCGGTGCGGGCAAACTTGCCCTTGCCCTCGCCGATGAACGGACGGGCGATCACGCGGCCGATATTGTACGGCTCCAGCAGCTCGCGGGTGATCTTGCACAGCTCGTACAGCCGGTCCAGGCCAAAGGTCTCTTCATGGCAGGCGATCTGGAACACCGAGTCGGCCGAGGTGTAGAAGATCGGCTTGCCGGTCTGCATGTGCTCTTCGCCCAGGCGGTCCAGAATCTCGGTGCCGGAGGCGTGGCAGTTGCCCAGATAGCCCGGCAGGCCAGCCTTCTCGACGATGGCGTCCAGCAATGCCTGCGGGAAGCTGTTGTCGTGATCGCTGAAATAGCCCCAGTCGAACAGCACCGGCACGCCGGCGATTTCCCAGTGGCCGGACGGGGTGTCCTTGCCGCTGGAGATTTCGCGGGCGTAGCCGTAGGCCGCCAGCGGCGCGGCCGGGTCCATCCCTTCCGGGAAGTAGCCGGACGACAGCTGGCAGGCATGCGCCAGGCCCATCTTGGACAGATTGGGCAGCTTCAGCGGACCGCTGCGGCCCACGTCGGCGCGGCCGGCGGCCGCTTCCATGGCGATGTGGCCGAGCGTGTTGCTGCCGGCGTCGCCAAACTTGTCGGCGTCCGCCGCGGCGCCTATGCCCAGCGAATCGAGAATAATGATAATTGCGCGTTTCATGCTGCCTCCCTGGCCTTATTCGCCACGGATGATCTGGTAAACCTGCGGCAGCGTGGCCGGCGCGATTTCATCGATGCGGATGGCTGCCTTGACCCGACGCGCCGCGTCTTCGAAGCTCGCCTCGTCGGCGGCGTGGATCATCATCAGCGGGGTGTCCTTGCTGATATTTTGGCCCAGTTCGACGAACTGCGACAGTCCTACGCGGAAATCCAGCTCATCGCTGGCCAGACGGCGGCCGCCGCCCAGCGCGCAAACGGCCATGCCGATGCCGCGGGTATCCATCGCGCCGACGAAACCGGCCTTATCGGCGAATACCGGACGCACGATGGGCGCCGGCGCCAGATGGCGGTCGTAGTTTTCCAGGAAGTCGGCCGGGCCGCCCAGCGCGGTCACCATGCGGCCGAAGATCTCGGCGGCGCGGCCGGAATCCAGCGCGGCCTGCAGCTTGGCGCGGGCATCGGCCTCGTCGCTGGCCAGCTTGCCGCCGATCAGCATCTGCGCGCACAGCGCCATGGTCACTTCGTGCAGGCGAGGGTTGCGCTCGTCGCCCTTCAGGTAGCGCACGGCTTCGCGGGTTTCGATGCTGTTGCCGGCGGTGGAGGCCAAGGGCTGGCTCATCTCGGTGATCAGCGCGGTGGTGGCCACGCCGGCGCCGTTGCCTACCTTGACGATGCGTTCGGCCAGTTCGATGGACTTCTGCATGGTCGGCATGAAGGCGCCGCTGCCGGCCTTGACGTCCATCACCAGCACGTCCAGGCCCGCCGCCAGCTTCTTGGATAGGATGGAAGCGGTGATCAGGGCGATGGATTCGACGGTGGCGGTGACATCGCGGGTGGCGTAGAAGCGGCGGTCGGCCGGCGCCAGGTCGGAAGTCTGGCCGATGATGGCCACGCCGACTTCTTTCACCACCTTGCGGAACAGCTCCGGGTCCGGGAACGGGTTATAGCCCGGCACCGCCGACAGCTTGTCCAGCGTGCCGCCGGTGTGGCCCAGGCCGCGGCCGGAAATCATGGGCACGAAGCCGCCGCAGGCGGCGACCATGGGCCCGAGCATCAGCGACACCACGTCGCCGACGCCGCCGGTGGAGTGCTTGTCCACGATGGGGCCGGGCAGGTTCAAGTCCTTCCAGTGCATGCGACGGCCGGAATCGCGCATGGCCAGCGCCAAGTGGACGTTCTCTTCCAGCTCCATGCCGTTGAAGTAGATGGCCATCGCCAGCGCGGCGATCTGGCTGTCCGCCACGCTGTTGTCGGTGATGCCGGCAACGAATTGTTGAATGTCTTGCTGCGACAGCATCACGCCGTCGCGTTTTTTGCGAATGATTTCCTGCGGCAAAAACATGGCATTCTCCCTGCCTGATACCCACTGCGCTGCAGAATGAAACGGCAATGGGCGATGCGGCCGGGAAATCGCCCGGCCAGAGTGCGGTACCCCCGCGAATTCCTAAATAATCAGTAGCCGCTGCTCGGCTTGGCGACGCCGCCGGCGATCTCGATCTGCAGATTGGCCAGCAGGCTGGACGCGCCGAAGCGGAAGTGCGCGGCCGTCACCCAAGCATCGCCCAGCAGGCGGCCGGCCAGGTCAAGGTACTGCGCGGCCTCGGCCGCGCTCTTCACGCCGCCGGCAGCCTTGAAGCCGCACTTGCCGCCGGTTTCCTTGATCACGTTCAGCATCACGTCCGCCGCTTCCAGCGTGGCGTTGACCGGCACCTTGCCGGTGGAAGTCTTGATGAAATCGGCGCCGGCGCGGATGGAAATCTCGCTGGCGGCGCGGATCAGCGCCGGGTCTTTCAGCTCGCCGCTTTCGATGATGACTTTCAGCAATTTGTCGCCGCAGGCCTCTTTGCAGGCCTTGACCAGTTCGAAGCCGATATCACGGTTGCCGGCCATCAGCGCGCGGTACGGGAACACCACGTCCACTTCGTCCGCGCCGTAGGCGATGGCGGCGCGCGTCTCGGCCACGGCGATGGCGACGTCGTCATTGCCATGCGGGAAGTTGGTGACGGTGGCCACCAGCACTTCCGGGCAACCGGCCTCGCGCAGCGTTTTCTTGGCGATGGGCACGAAGCGCGGAAACACGCACACGGCGGCCACGGTGCCGTCCTGGCTCTTGGCTTTCTGACACAGCGCGATCACCTTGGCGTCGGTATCGTCGTCGTTGAGGGTGGTCAGGTCCATCAGGGACAGCGCGCGGCGCGCGGCTTCAATCAATGCAGACATGGTCATTCTCTCTAGAAAGGCATCGCTCGGCCCCGGCTAGCCCCCGTCGACATGACGGCGTTTTGTCCGAGCCACTGGATGCGATTATGAAAATTTCTTCACGTGAAAGCAAATCGCGAATCGCGCGGACTTGCTTAAACGCAAACCGGCGGCCTTGGCGCGAGCATCATCTAAAAAACCAAACCGGCTGAAACGCCCGCCACGCGGTCCTTTCAGCCGGCTTCCTTTACTGTTTGGCTTACACCCGGCGCGCTTCCTGCACGCCGGACAACTCCATCAAACGAGACAACACGCGGCTGATATCCTGCACCTGCCTCACTTCCACCGTCAGCCGCAGCCGGCTGCGATGGTCGCGCGCCAGCGTATTGACGCCGATCAGGTTCAGCTTCTCGCGCGACAAAACATCGGACAGATCGCGCAGCAGGCCAGGCCGGTCCATCGAGATCACCTCGATGTCTATCGGGAACACGCTGTTTTTCTGGTCGCCCCACTCCGCCGCGATCAAACGCTCCGGCACTTCCTGCGACAGCTTTTTCAGCGTGATGCAGCTGCTGCGGTGGATGGAGATGCCGCGGCCCTTGGTCACAAAGCCCATCACCTGGTCCGGCGGCGCCGGCTTGCAGCACTTGGCCAGCACCGTCATCAGGTTGTCCACGCCCTCGATCAGCACGCCGCCAGCATCGTGGCCGCCCTTGCTGGCCTTGACCAGGCTTTCCGGCAGCACTTCCACCGCCGGCGGCGGCGCGAAGCTGGTGATGGCGTTGCTGACGGCGCGCATGGTCAGTTCGCCATGCCCCAGCGCGCCGTAGACTTCGTCGAGCTTGTCGTAGCCGAGCTTCTCCGCCAGCTGCTGCAGATTGGGCTGAATGTGCGGCCGCCGCGCCAGCTCGCGCTCGAACAGCGCCTTGCCGGTCTCGCGCACGGTGTCGGCGTTTTGCAGCCGGATGTACTGGCGGATCTTGGAGATGGCGCGATGGCTCTTCACCCAGCCGTCGTGCAGCCAGTTGACCGACGGGCCGCCTTCCTTGGCCGCCAGGATTTCCACGCGCTGGCCGTTCTGCAGCGGCGTGGACAGGGGCACGATCTGCCCTTCCACCTTGGCGCCGCGGCAGCGGTTGCCCAGGCCGGAATGAATCGCGTAGGCAAAATCGATCGGCGTGGCGCCCTGCGGCAGCGCCAGCACCTTGCCCTGCGGCGTCAGCACGTAGATGGTGTCGGCGAACAGCTCGGTCTTGAACGCCTCGGCCAGGCCTTCGCGGTCCGACATCTCCTCGCGCCAATCCAGCAGCTGGCGCAGCCAGGAGATTTTCTCCTCGTAAGCCGCGTCGCCCTTGCCGCCTTCCTTGTAGCGCCAGTGCGCCGCCACGCCGAATTCGGCATGCTCGTGCATCTCGAAGGTGCGGATCTGCACCTCCAGCGCTTTGTCCTCGGGGCCGATCACCGCGGTGTGCAGGCTGCGATAGTTATTGGCCTTGGGATGGGAGATGTAGTCGTCGAACTCGCCGCGTATCGGCTGCCACATGCCGTGGATGATGCCGAGCGCGGTGTAGCAGTCCGGCAGTTTGTCCACCAGGATGCGCACCGCGCGGATGTCGTAAAGCTCGGAGAAGTCGAGCTTTTTCTTCTTCATCTTCTTCCAGATGGAATAGATGTGCTTGGGCCGGCCGGCCACTTCGGCCTTGACGCCGGCCTTGCTCAATTCTTCGCGCAGGACGTTCAGCACGCGCTCGATATAGTCGATGCGCTCCAGCCGCCGCTCGTCTAGCAACTTGGCGATCTTCTTGTAGGTGTCGGGCTCGGTGTGGCGGAGGCCCAAGTCCTCCAGCTCCCACTTGATCTGCCATACGCCCAGCCGGTTGGCCAAGGGCGCGAACAGCTCCAGCGTCTCGCCGGCGATGCGGCGGCGCACCGCCTCGTCAGCCACATTGGCCAGGTAATGCATGGTTTGCGTGCGCCAGGCCAGCTTGATCAGCACCACGCGGATGTCCGCCACCA
Organism: Chromobacterium sp. ASV23; assembly: GCF_016428945.1. Lineage (NCBI taxonomy): Bacteria > Pseudomonadati > Pseudomonadota > Betaproteobacteria > Neisseriales > Chromobacteriaceae > Chromobacterium > Chromobacterium sp. ASV23. The sequence goes on along the minus strand of NZ_JAELTR010000004.1, from coordinate 30,611 downwards.
TCGCCAACAGCATCTTGCGCATGGTTTCGGCCTGGCGCGCGCAGTCTTCCGGCGTGGCCATCTTGTCGATGCGGGCGAATTCGGTGATGCGGCGCACGCCGCCGACGCCGTCCACCAGCATGGCCACGGTGGGATTGAAGGTTTCCGTCAGCCACTGCTGCCATTCCGGGTGGTAATCCGGCGCGGAGAACAGCAGCGTCGCCGCGATGGCGTCCGGCAACAGGTGCAGGTCGGCTACGATGGCCGCGGCGGCCACCGCATGGCTGAACAGGTCTTCGCCGGTGGAGGGGACGGTCTTGCCGGCATACATCTGACGGGCGGCCTCGAAGGCGCGGGCCAGCAGGGCGCCGTCCTCCGCGGGATAAGCGGCGGACAAGCGCTCCAGCCAGCGCGCCGGATCGGCGGCGTCGGCCAGGGTATCGGCAACGGTGCGGACTACGGAAACCATATCTGTCTATCTGGACGGACCTGCCGTCTTAGCCACGGCCGGGCGGGCCCGGCCATCGGATTTGCCACATGGGCGGGATGCGCCCCGCCCTCTTCAAACTTGCGCCAGCCTCAACAGCAAGCGGCGAACCGGCGCCGGCACGCCGGCGTCCACCGCCTGATCGATGTCCAGCCACTGGCCATCGGCCTCGGCGACGCCCGCGGCCCTAAACTGGTCTATGCGGACCGGCTGCGGCGTGATGATCAGGCGAAAATGCGTAAACACATGCTCCAGCTCCGGCCAGGCGGGCAGCATATCGCCCTCGCCCGCAGCGCGCAGCCAGTCTTCGATCTCGAACGTGGTGGCGAACTCCGGCAAAGACAACAGTCCGCCCCAAATGCCTGTCGGCGGACGGCGCCGCAGCCATACCTGATTGCCGCGCTGCGCCAGCAACATCACGGTTTGCCGGGTCGGCACCGCTTTCTTCGGCCGCGGCGTCGGCAACTCGCCGGTGCGCCCGTCGCGCGCCGCCACGCAGCCATCCACCATGGGGCAGACGGTGCAGGCCGGCTTGCCGCGGCTGCATACCGTGGCGCCCAGATCCATCAAGCCCTGCACATACGGGCCGATGTCGGCGGCGTCGCGCGGCAGTATCTGCTCCGCCAGCGCCCACATCCGCTTCTCCACCGTCTTTTCGCCGGGGAAGCCCTCCACGCCGAAACAACGGGCCAGCACCCGCTTGACGTTGCCGTCCAGTATGGTTTCGCGGCGGCCAAAGGCGAAGGCGGAGATCGCGGCGGCGGTGGATCGTCCCACGCCCGGCAGCCGCTCCAGCTGTTCGCGCTCGGCCGGGAAGACGCCGCCGAATTCGCCCATCACCATTCGCGCCGCCTTGTGCAGATTGCGCGCACGGCTGTAGTAGCCCAAACCGCTCCATTGCGCCAGCACGTCGTCCACCGGCGCGGCCGCCAAGGCCGCCACATCCGGGAAACGGGCCAGGAAACGCGGGTAGTAGTCGAGCACGCTCTTGACCTGCGTCTGCTGCAGCATGATCTCTGACAACCATACGCGGTAGGGGTCGCTAACCTGCCAGGGCAGATCGTGGCGGCCGTGCCGCCGCTGCCAGGCCACCAGTCGGGGGGCGAAACTGCTGTGCAACATCGCGATCCAGTATCCAATCGAACCGGTTATGGTAACGGAAAGCCGCAGCGTCACCAAGCAGGCGGAGGCCAAATGCGGTAAAATTAAAAGATTACTTATTTAGTTGTTCAATTCGAGGTCGTTTCAATGTCCAGTTTCCGCTCCCGCCAACGCGCCAGCCAGCGCCGCGATCAAACCAGCCGCGAACGCGCGGCCAACTCGCCGGCAGGCGGAAACCAGCCGCCGCGGGATGGCGAAAAGCCGCCGCGCGCGCCGTACTCCGGCCCGCGCCCCGGCGCGGCCAAGCCGGACTGGCAGCCGCGTCAGGACGACCGCCGCTTCGACAAGCGCGGCCCGCGCCCGGAACAAGGGCGGGACAAGCGTTTCGACCGACCGGCCGGCAAGCCGGACTGGCAGCCGCGCCAGGACGACCGCCGCTTCGACAAGCGCGGCCCGCGCCCGGAGCAAGGACAGGACAAGCGTTTCGACCGCCCCGCCGGCAAACCGGACTGGCAGCCGCGCCAAGACGACCGCCGCTTCGACAAACGCCCGCCGGAAGCCGGCCAGGAGCGCCGTTACGACCGCGACCGAGGTCCGTCCAGCCGCAAACCGCTGCCGGAAGGCGCGGAGCGCGCGCCGGACTTCCGCCGCGACGGCCCCGCTCAGGACAAGCGCTACAGCCGTGACCGCGGCCCCTCCGGCCGCAAGCCGCTGCACACCGAAGACGCGGCGCCGCGTCCGTTCAAGCCGCGCGCCGAGGGCGAAACGCATCAGGCCAAATGGCAAGACCGCGCCCCGCGCGAAGACCGCATGCCGCGCGACGAAAACGCCCCGCGCAAGCTGTTCTCCAAACGCGAGGACGGCGAACGCGACAACCGCTTCCGCCGCGACGACAAGCCGCAATGGCAGGATCGCGCCCCGCGCGAAGACCGCCCGCCGCGCGATGACAACGCCCCGCGCAAGCTGTTCTCCAAGCGCGAGGACGGCGAACGCGACAACCGTTTCCGCCGCGACGACAAGCCGCAATGGCACGATCGCGCCCCGCGCGAAGACCGCCCGGCTCGCGACGAAAATGCCCCGCGCAAGATGTTCTCCAAGCGCGAGGACGGCGAACGCGACAACCGCTTCCGTCGCGACGACAAGCCGCAGTGGCAGGATCGCGCCCCGCGCGAAGACCGCCCGGCTCGCGAACAGCACGCTCCGCGCAAGCTGTTTTCCAAGACGGGAGAAGAGGCGCGCGACAACCGCTTCCGCGACGAAGCGCGCGGCCTTCAGCCGCTGAAGGACAACCACCGCCTGGACAACCCGCAACGCCGCTTCGAGCAGCGCTCGTTTGACCGCCAGCAAGAGCAGGAGCAGGCGCCGCGCATCGAACGCAGCATCACCGGCCGCCTGGACAGCAGATTGTCGCTGTTCGCGCCTTGCCCGCGCGGCCTGGAGCAGGTGTTGGCCGATGAACTGCTGGCCCTGGGGGCTGGCGACATCGCGGCCGCCGACGGCGGCGTGGCCTTTGCCGGCGACGCGCGCCTGATGATGGCGGCCAACCTGCATTGCCGCACCGCCAGCCGCATCCTGCTGCGCCTGGCCCACGGCGGCTACCATGCCGAGCAGGACATCTACCGGCTGGCGATGGGCGTGGACTGGCCGCGCTGGTTCGATGTATCGCGCACCATCAAGCTGAAGGCCGACGGCATCGCCGCCCGCGTCAAGAGCCTGGACTACATCGCGCTGACGGTGAAGGACGCCATCTGCGACCGCTTCCGCCAAGCGCAGCTGGGCCGCCCCAGCGTGGACACCCGCAATCCGGACGTCCGCATCAATGTCTTCCTGACCGCCGACACCGCCACCGTTTACCTGGACACCAGCGGCGAGCCGCTGTTCAAGCGCGGCTGGCGCGAGGAAACCGGCGAGGCGCCGCTGCGCGAAAACCTGGCCGCCGGCATTTTGCTGCTGGCCGGCTATGACGGCAGCCAGGCGCTGCTGGACCCGCTGTGCGGCAGCGGCACCTTCCTGGTGGAAGCCGCCGACATCGCGCTGAACCGCGCGCCGGGCCGCAGCCGCCGCTTCGGATTCGAGGCGCTGTCGAGCTTCGATTCCGCGTCATGGGAAAAACTGCAGCTGGACGCGCGCAAGGCCGAGCTGCCGGCGGCATCGTTGCCCATCCGCGGCTCGGACCGTTCGCAAGCCATGGTCAACATCGCCCGCGCCAATCTGGAACGCGCCGGCCTGGGCGACCTGGTGGAAGTGAAGGCGGCCGACGTGGCGGACACCCGTCCGCATGCCGAACACGGCCTGATCGTCACCAATCCGCCGTATGGCGTGCGGCTGGAAGAACAGGATCAGCTGGCTACCTGGTATCCGGAACTGGGCGACTGGCTGAAGGCCCACTTCGCCGGCTGGACCGCCTGCCTGTTCAGCGGCGACCTGCGCCTGGGCAAGCTGATCCGCCTGGCGCCGAAGCGCCGCACCCCGCTGTTCAACGGCTCGCTGCAATGCCGGCTGTTCGTGATCAATATGGTGGAGGGCAGCGCGCGCAAGCAGAAGGACGGCGAAGAAGCCGCCGACGTTGAAAGCGGCGACGACGAGCAGTAAGCCACAACCGTTTCAGCCACGAAACCCGCGAAACCCACGAAAAACACGAAACAACAGGCACTCCGCCGATATTTTTCCGTGTCGTTCCGTGGGTTTCATGGCGCGAATCACGATGCTGAGCGCCGCAGCACAGCACCATCTTTTTACTACGAGACGCACTAAAAACACGAAACAACAGGCACTCCGCCGATATTTTTTCGTGTCGTTTCGTGGGTTTCGTGGCGCGAATCACGATGCTGCGCGCCGCAGCACAGCACCATCTTTTTACCACGGGACGCACGAAAAACACGAAACAACAGGCACTCCACCGATATTTTTTCGTGTCGTTTCGTGGGTTTCGTGGCAAATAATGAAGTTGGACAAATCATGTGCCGCCGCTCGCCGGAACCCCATCGGCATGCGATAATCGCCGGCTGCTCCACCCACCTGGCAATACCCATGCAAACCTCCTTCCTGTCCGCCACCATCCTGCTGATCCTGATCACCGACCCGCTGGGCAATATTCCGCTGTTCATCGCCGCGTTGAAGCAGGTCAAGCCGGAGCGCCGCAAACGGGTGGTCTACCGCGAATGCCTGATCGCCTTCCTGGTGCTGACCATCTTCATGCTGTTCGGCCGCAACTTCCTGGACTTGATGCACCTGACCGACGAATCCATGCGCATCGCCGGCGGCGTGATCCTGTTCCTGATCGCCATCAAGATGATCTTCCCCGGCGAGGGCAGCGTGTTCGGCGGCGACAAAATGAGCGGCGAACCCTTCATCGTGCCGATCGCCATTCCGCTGATCGCCGGCCCGTCCGCCATGGCCACTGTGCTTCTGCTGTCCACCCGCGAGCCGGGCCGCATGCTGGAATGGATGGGCGCGCTGACCATCTGCATGCTGGTCACCACCGTGGTCTTCCTGTTCTCCAGCCGTCTGCAGAAGTTGCTGGGCGAACAGGCCATCACCGCGCTGGAACGCCTGATGGGCCTGGTGCTGACCGCCATCTCTGTCGAGATGCTGCTCAGCGGTTTCGCGTCCTACTGGAAGCAGCTGCACTAAGCAATACCGATTTCGCCACGAAACCCACTATAGAGCCGCTAACGAAACCTCGTTAGAGAACCTGAGCCAAGGCGCGCCGACGCAGACAGTACTTGAGTACGGCAAGGAGGCGCAACGCAGGATCAGGGGTTTTGTTAGCGGGTCTAAAAACACGAAGGCCTCTCGCAGCTCACCACAATCCAAGCTCCCTTGTTTCGTGTCTTTCGTGGAGTTCGTGGCAAATGGCTTTTTATCATGCAAAGCAGATATCGCATCAGGGTTATCCCGGATAGGGATATCGCCTATGCCCCCAGCTGACGACAGTTGTTAGCATCGGATTCAAATGGACCGATAGAGTCCGCATCCGAAGCAACCAACGCCAGTCGGGAGAACCATGCAAACCAAAACCCCATTCTTTTCGCGCCTGTACGTGCAGGTGCTGATCGCCATCGCGCTGGGCGTCACGCTCGGCGCCGTCGCGCCGGACCTCGGCGCCAAGATGAAACCGCTGGGCGACGCCTTCATCAAGCTGATCAAGATGATGATCGCGCCGATTATCTTCGCCACCGTCGTCGTCGGCATCGCCAAGATGGGCGACATGAAGGAAGTGGGCCGCGTCGGCGTCAAGGCGCTGTTCTACTTCGAGGCCGTCACCACGCTGGCGCTGGTGATCGGCCTGATCGTGGTCAACCTGCTGCAGCCCGGCGCCGGCCTCAATATCGACCCGCACACCCTGCACGCCAAGGACATCGCCAAGTACACCGCCGGCGCCAAGGAAATGAACACGGTAGACTTCCTGCTGCACATCATTCCGGATACCGTCGTCGGCGCCTTCGCCAGCGGCGAAATCCTGCAGGTGCTGACCTTCTCCGTGCTGCTGGGCCTGGCCCTGACCAAGATGGGCGACAACGGCAAGACCATCGTCCACATCCTGGACGAGTTCTCGCACGCGCTGTTCGGCGTGATCAATATGCTGATGAAGCTGGCTCCGATCGGTGCCTTCGGCGCGATGGCCTTCACCATCGGCAAATACGGCATAGGCTCGCTGAAGCAGCTGGGCTTTTTGATGGCCTGCGTGTATCTGACCTGCTTCGCCTTCGTCTTCATCGTGCTGGGTGCCATCGCCCGCTTCTCCGGCTTCAGCCTGTGGCGCTTCCTGGTCTACATCAAGGAAGAAATCCTGCTGGTGCTGGGCACCTCGTCGTCGGAATCCGCGCTGCCGGGCATCATGAAGAAGCTGGAAAACCTGGGCTGCGCCAAGCCGGTGGTCGGCATGGTAGTGCCCACCGGCTACTCGTTCAACCTGGACGGCACTTCCATCTATCTGACCATGGCGGCGATCTTCATCGCCCAGGCCACCAATGTGAACCTGACGCTGGGCGAGGAGCTGGCCATCATCGGCGTGCTGCTGCTGACCTCCAAGGGGGCGGCTGCAGTGACCGGCGGCGGCTTCATCACGCTGGCCGCCACGCTGGCCACGCTGGGCGGCAAGCTGCCGGTGGAAGGCCTGGCGCTGCTGATCGGCATCGACCGCTTCATGTCCGAAGCGCGCGCCATCACCAATCTGATCGGCAACGGCGTCGCCACCGTGGTGATTGCCAAGTGGGAAAAAGCGCTGGACGTTGAGCAAATGAACCGTGTCTTGGCCGGCGACCAGCCATCCGAGCCGCCGCCGCAACCGCGCGAGCAGCCGGCGCCGCAACTGAGCTAAACGCAACACCCCACCCCCGCCAAGGCGGGGGTTTTTGTTGGCATTAGAATCAATGCTTGATTTTGCCCTTCCCGCGTCCACGATGAATACTGAGGAGGGGTCACATCATGACTGATTTCTGGCTGCAATACGGCGACGAGATGCTGCCGGTGATAGGCGACTTTCCCAGGGTCGGCGACTATCTGCCGAGTTTCATGCTGGTGGATGACCAAAAACGCGACGCGGCGCTGGAAAGCTATCTTGGCCCCAAGGTCATCGTCACGCTGCTGTCTGTGGACGAGGAGGAGCACGGCGGCATTCTGCTGCTGCGCGAAACCCGCCGCTGCCTGGATCGCTGGCCGCACCTGAAGCTGATCGTCATCACCGTGGACTCGCCATCTTCGCTGGCCCGGGCGCGCCACGAGCACGGCCTGCCCCACACCACGCTGCTGTCCACCCTGCGCGGACGCGACTTCCACAAACGCTACGGCGTGCTGATCACGGAATTTCCGCTGAGCGGCTACACCGCGCCGGCCATCATCCTGGCTGATGCCAACAATGTGGCGCACTACACCGAACGGCTGGTCGATACCCGCGCCATGTTCGACTTCGACGCCATCGATGCCTTGCTGCAACAGGGCGAGCAGCAGGCGCTGGAAGCCGAGCGCGCCGCCGAGGAAGCGCGGCAACAGCAATTGGCGGAGCGCGAGCTGGGCACCGAGCGGCTGGTGGAGAAAGCGCGCCAGATCGAGCAAACCCCGCCCAAAACCAGCTACGGCAACCGCTGAAGCTTAGATAAAACAAAACCGCCCGTTTCCGGGCGGTTTCTCATTCACTGATGGATGGCCGTCAGCCTTAGCTGTTCAGTTCCTTGGCAAGGTACAGCCAGGTTTCCACCACGGTGTCCGGGTTCAGCGACACGGTTTCGATGCCCTCTTCCACCAGCCACTTGGCGAAGTCCGGATGGTCGGACGGGCCCTGGCCGCAGATGCCCACGTACTTGCCCAGCTTGCGGCAAGCCTGGATCGACATGTGCAGCATGGCCTTGACCGCCTCGTTGCGCTCGTCGAAAGTGCTGGCGATCGGGCCGCCGGAGTCGCGGTCCACGCCCAGCGTCAGCTGGGTCATGTCGTTGGAACCGATGGAGAAGCCATCGAAGTGCTGCAGGAACTTCTCCGCCAGCACGGCGTTGGTCGGCAGCTCGCACATCATGATCAGGCGCAGGCCGTTTTCGCCGCGCTTCAGGCCGTTTTCGGCCAGGATCTCGACGACTTTCTCGGCTTCGGCCAGCGTGCGGACAAACGGGATCATCACTTCCACGTTGGTCAAGCCCATCACGTCGCGCACCTTCTTGATGGCGCGGCATTCCAGCTCGAAACAATCGCGGAACGACTCGGCCACGTAGCGCGCCGCGCCGCGGAAACCGATCATCGGGTTTTCTTCGTGCGGTTCGTACAGCTGGCCGCCGATCAGGTTGGCGTACTCGTTGGACTTGAAGTCCGACATGCGCACGATGACCTTCTTCGGATAGAACGCCGCGGCCAGCGTGGACACGCCTTCGGCGATCTTGTCGACGTAGAAGTCCACCGGGCTGGCGTAGCCGGCGATGCGATCGGAAATGGTTTCCTTCAGCTCCGGACTCAGCTTGTCGAATTCCAGCAATGCCTTCGGGTGGATGCCGATCTGGCGGTTGATGACGAACTCCATCCGCGCCAAGCCCACGCCTTCGTTCGGCAGCTGGGCGAAATCGAACGCCAGTTCCGGGTTGCCCACGTTCATCATGATCTTGACCGGCGCCTTCGGCATCTTATCCAGTTCCAGATCGATGACTTCCACGTCCAGCAGGCCGTCGTAGATGTTGCCAGTGTCGCCCTCGGCGCAGGACACGGTGACCTGCATGCCTTCCTTCAGCACCTGGGTGGCGTCGCCGCAGCCAACCACGGCCGGGATGCCCAGCTCGCGCGCGATGATGGCGGCGTGGCAGGTACGGCCGCCGCGATTGGTCACGATGGCGGCGGCGCGCTTCATCACCGGTTCCCAATCCGGGTCGGTCATGTCGGTCACCAGCACATCGCCCGGCTTGACGCGATCCATCTCGGACGCGTCCTTGATGGTGCGCACCACGCCCTGGCCGATCTTCTGGCCGATGGCGCGGCCTTCGCACAGGATTTCGGACTTGCTGTTCAGGCGATAGCGGCGCAGGGTGTCCTTGCGGTCTTCCTGCGACTTAACGGTTTCCGGACGCGCTTGCAAGATGTACAGCTTGCCGTCCAGACCGTCGCGACCCCACTCGATATCCATCGGGCGGCCGTAGTGTTTTTCGATGATCAGCGCGTACTGGGCCAGCTCGGCCACTTCGGCGTCGCTGATCGAGAACTGCTTGCGCAGCTCGGGCGCCACGTCCACGGTTTTGACCGAGCGACCGGCTTGCGACGCGTCGGTGAATTCCATCTTGATCAGCTTGGAACCCATGGTCTTGCGCAGCACGGCCGGGCGGCCGGCCTTCAGCGTCGGCTTGTGCACGTAGAACTCGTCCGGGTTCACAGCGCCCTGCACCACGGTCTCGCCCAGGCCGTAGGAGGCGGTGATGAACACCACGTCTTCAAAGCCGGATTCGGTGTCGATGGTGAACATCACGCCAGCCGCGCCCATATCGGAACGCACCATGCGCTGCACGCCGGCGGACAGGGCCACCACGTCGTGGGCGAAGCCCTTGTGCACGCGGTAGGAGATGGCGCGGTCGTTGTAGAGGGAAGCGAAAACGTGCTTCATCGCATCCTTGACATTGTCAAGGCCGCGGATATTCAGGAAGGTTTCTTGCTGGCCTGCGAACGAGGCATCGGGGAGGTCTTCGGCGGTGGCGGAGGAACGGACGGCGACGGAAATGTCAGCGCCGCCGGCATCGGCCACCATCTTGTCCCAGGCTTCCTTGATGTCGGCATCCAGCTTGGCAGGGAACGGCGTATCGATAATCCACTGACGGATTTCCTTGCCGATGCGAGCCAGCTCGCTTACGTCTTCAATGTCCAGCTTGGCCAAAGCGGCATTGATCTTGTCCGCCAGGCCGTTATGCTGAAGGAAATCGCGGTAGGCTTGCGCGGTCGTCGCGAAACCGCCGGGAACGCGCACGCCGGAACCGGCCAGCTGACTGATCATTTCACCAAGGGAGGCGTTCTTGCCGCCTACCTCTTCCACATCGGTCATGCGCAGTTTCTCGAACCAGATGACGTAGTTCTCTGCCATCACTTCACTTCCTGTGTTGGGATTGGGACGATGCGCCGCATTCTAGCCGAATTACGCGCCGATTGCGTAGCAACTTTTGCAGCGCACAAGATTTTTTGCGACAGACGGAATGTCAAAACCAGCAGAATCAATCAGTTGCCGAAGCCCCAGGCGGCCAAAGTAAGAAAATGTCATGTAATGTTGTGATTACATGAAGAAAACGAATCCCTGCCAAGCCGATACCATCCGCCCCTGCGCCGGTATACACTTTGCACAGACAAACCCATAGCAAGCAAGGTCTTCCATGCCGCACCATCGCTCCGCCTTCTTCATCTCCGACCGCACCGGCATCACCGCCGAATCGCTGGGCCATACGCTATTGACCCAGTTCGACAGCCTGGACTTCCAGCGCGAAACCGTGCCCTTCGTCGACACCGTGGAAAAAGCGCAAACGCTGGCCGAGCGCATTAGCGCCGTGGCCGAGCGCGATCATCTGCGCCCGCTGGTCTTCACCAGCATCGTCAATCCGGAAGTGCGCGAGGCGCTGCGGCTCAGCAATGTGATCCTGATCGACTTCTTCGAGACTTTCATCGGCCACCTGGAGCTGGAGCTGGGCCAGAAAGCCTCGCTGACGGTGGGCAAGGCGCACGGCATGATCAACGAGGAGAAATACGATCACCGGATCGAAGCGGTGAATTTCTCGCTGAACCACGACGACGGCGTGAAGCTGAAAGACCTGAACGAGGCCGATGTCATCCTGATCGGCGTCTCCCGCTCAGGCAAAACGCCTACCTGCCTGTACCTGGCGCTGCAGTACGGCATACGCGCCGCCAACTACCCGCTGACGCCGGAAGACCTGGACAGCCCCACCCTGCCCAAGATCCTGCTGCCGTTCAAGGACAAGATGTTCGGCCTTACCATCGACCCGAACCGCCTGCACCACATCCGCTCCGAACGCCGGCCCGACTCCAAGTACGCCAGCATGGACAACTGCCGGCGCGAGGTGAACGAGGCGGAATCGATGTTCCGCCATCACGGCGTGCCCTTCATCAGCACCACGCACAAGTCGATCGAGGAAATCGCCTCCACCATCATGCACAAGGCGGCGCTGGGCAGGAAGTTCTAAGAACGTGTTCACGATCTTTGGCTTTTAGACCTGATTTGTGAAAAACAAACACGTTTTCGATGCACCCACATCCCTTCAAGCCTGCCGTCGGGTGGCAGGCCCGAGGTCTTAAGCGGCTGCATGTTCGAGCGATTTGACGTTAGCAAATCGCGAGTTCAGCCGCGCCTCGGGCCTGACGGGAACCGGCGGGAAGCCGCAGGCCAGGCTTGCAGGGTGGCTTTTAGGGGTGGAGGGGATATTTGGCCAAGCAAATATCCCCTCCCTGCCGCCGGCAGCCCTGCAATGAAAACGGCAATCCGCGCAGCGGATTCAATCGTGAACAAGTCCCAAGCGCCACTAGCCCCCGGCCCGCTTGGTCTTGAATCCCAGCTTGACCAATTCGGCGACCACGGTTTCCACGTGGTCGCCCTGTATCTCCAGCACGCCCTCTTTCACGGTGCCCCCGCTGCCGCAACGCGTCCGCAGCTGCTTGCCCAGCTTGGCCAAGGCCTCGCCGGCCAGCGGCACGCCCTTCACCACCGTCACCGCCTTGCCGCCCCTGCCCTTGGTCTCGCGCGAGACCCTCGCAATGCCATCGCCTGCGGGCACGGTCGGCTGGCCGCATTGACACTGGTCTATAGGTTGTCGGCAAGCGGGGCACATCCGGCCATGCTCGGTCGAGTACACCAGCCCGCCGCTTTGTTTTGCTTTCATCGTCAGCGCTCTCCTGCAAAGACGCCATGGTCGCGTCAAAGCCGCATCAGGACAAGCAGAGAAAGCGGGCACGCCGCGCCCCGATTGCTTTGATTTGGATGCCAAGCATGACCGGATTAAGCCACCCCAACAAAATTCATAAAAACTCACAAAACACAAATAACATTGTCAATATGTAAAATTTGTGAAAATTACCGAACAAAAGCAATTATTCGCTCTCAAACAATCAACCCTATTTGAGAGCGCTTGCATGAACATCCCCGACTTCAACCTGCCACCGATCCAGCTGATCCGGCCTTGGCCGCAACAGCTAGCCGGCGTGCAATCCAGCCGGGGAAGCAGTGCCGAGCCGCAGCATGAGTTCGCCGAGATGCTGTACCGCAGCGTGCTGCAGAACCCAGCGCATACCCTGCCGGCGCTCGCGCCAGCCTTCCTGCCGCCTGCCGTGCTGAGCCAGCCGCAAACCCGTTCCTCGCGCCCATCGCCGTCGCAGGCCCGCTCCGCGGCGCGTGCCTATTCGCCCTCATCCAGACCGACCGTCGGCACCCTGCTGCAAACCGAGGCTTGACGGCGCGGCCGCAGCCATGGTTTGATGGTTTCATGAATACCGCATCCGCATTCGCAATCCGATTTTGGTGGTGGCGCCTCTTCTAGGCGGCACCGGCGAACGCGCACGCAAAAACCCGGAGGCTGCCGACAAGGCGCACCGGGTTTGTTTTTTAGCCTCACCTCCCCCAGTCCACCCTGTCGGCTCCCTCCCCGAACTACACGGAAAGCGATATGAATCTGGACACCATCACCAGCCAAGACATCATCCTGACCGGCGACCGCACCACCGGCCAACTGCACCTGGGCCATTATGTGGGCTCGCTGCGCAACCGCGTCATCCTGCAGGATCGTTGCACCCAATTCCTGCTGCTGGCCGACGCCCAGGCCTTGACCGACAATATGGGCAACTACCTGAAGGTGCGCGACAACGTGCTGCAGGTGGCGCTGGACTATCTGGCCGTCGGCATCGATCCGGCCAAGAGCACCATCTTCATCCAGAGCCTGGTGCCGGAGCTGACCGAGCTGGCGTCCTACTACCTGAACCTGGTGACGGTGGCGCGGCTGGAACGCAACCCCACCATCAAGGACGAGATCAAGCAGCGCGGCTACGAGCGCGACATCCCGGCCGGCTTCCTCACCTACCCCGCCGCCCAGGCCGCCGACATCACCGCCTTCAAGGCCACCATTGTGCCGGTGGGCGACGATCAGATTCCGATGATAGAGCAGACCAACGAGATCGTGCGCCGCTTCAACGCCAGCGTGGAACAGGCGGTGCTGGTGGAAGCCAAGGCCGTGGTGCCGGAAGTCGGTTCGCGCCTGCCCGGCATAGACGGCAAGGCCAAGATGTCCAAGTCGCTGGGCAATACGCTGACGCTGTCCGCCAGTCCGGACGAGATCCGCCAGGCGGTGAAAATGATGTACACCGACCCGAACCACCTGCGCGTGGCCGATCCCGGCCAGGTGGAGGGCAATGTCGTCTTCACCTATCTGGACGCCTTCCACCCAGACCAGGAGCTGGTGCAGGGCCTGAAAGCGCATTACCAGCGCGGAGGCCTGGGCGACACCGTGATCAAGCAGCATCTGGAAGACTGCCTGCAGGAGATGCTGGCCCCGATACGCGCCCGCCGCGAGCGCTATGCGCAAGACCCGGCCGCGGTGTTGGACATGCTCAAAACCGGCACCCGCCGTGCCCGCGACGTGGCCGCGCGCACGCTGGCCGAGGTGAAGGCGGCGATGGGCCTCAACTACTACTGAGCGGGAGGCAGACATGGAACAGCTCTATCAATGCCAGACCCTGCCCGAAGTGCGCGAGCAAATCGACCGCATCGACCGCGCCCTGGTTGCGCTGATTGCCGAACGCGGCCTCTATGTGCGCCAGGCCGCGGCGTTCAAACATAGCCGGGACGAGGTGGAAGGCGGCAAGCGAGTGGACCAAGTGATGCGCCGGGTGGAGCGGCTGGCTGGCGAGCTGGGCGCGGACGCCGCGCTGACCGCGGCAGTCTATCGTACGATGATCGAATACTTCGTCGCCGACGAAATGGCGGTGTTTCGCCTCAGGCAACAGCCGCGTATCGATTGAGCCGATGGGCCGGCTTCCCTACAATGCCTACGGCATCGCCGCAGCCCGGCGGCGGCTCGCCCCATTCCGCACTGGAGAATCTACCGATGAAAGCCATCGCGCTGCTGTTGCTCGCCAGCCTAGCCTCCCTCGCCCACGCCGAAGAAGTGGGCGAGGTATCCACCACCTTCAAGCTGCTCAGCCCCAACGACAAGGTCATCGTCGAAGCCTTTGACGATCCTTCGGTGCAGGGCGTGGCCTGCTATGTGTCGCGCGCCAAGACCGGCGGCTATCAGGGCGCGCTGGGCCTGGCCAAGGACCCGTCCCGCTTTTCCGTCGCCTGCCGCCAGGTTGGCCCCATCCGCTTCAGCCAGCCGCTGCCGCCACAGGAACAGGTGTTCAAGGAAAGCGCGTCTTTCGTGTTCAAGCATGTGCGGGTGGTGCGCATGGTGGACGCCAAGCGCAATGTGCTGACCTACCTGACTTACTCTGACAAGCTGGTGGATGGCAGCCCGGACAACGCCATCACCGCCGTGGCCGTGCTGGACCAGAAAATCCCGCTGAAAAAGTGATTAAGCCAAGTTATTGATAGTCATGATCTTTTTAAACATGATGGCCATCATGCAATGGGTAACTCGGCCCGCCAGCCATCGAAACCGACTTCCACGCCCGGCGGGCATTGCGCGCTGAGCGCCTGGTACTCCAGCTTGTGCGTCATGTGGATCAGCACGGTGCGGCGGGCCCCGATACGGGCCGCCCACTCCAATGACTGGGCCACGCACAGGTGGGACGGATAGGGATCGGCATTGAGGCAATCGAGGAACAGCAGGTCCAGCCCCTCCAGCAGCGGCAGGCTGCTATCCGGGATGTGCGACAGGTCGGTCAGCCAGGCCATATTGCCGACGCGCCAGCCCAGGCAGGGCCAGCTGCCGTGCAGCAGCGGAATCGGCGTCAACGCCACGCCCTGGTGTTGAACGGGTCCGCTCACGGTCTCCGGCAGCAGCACCGGCTTGTCCCACATCTTGGACGGCGCTTGCAGCGCATAGCCAAAACGCTCGCGGATATTGGCCATGGTGAACTCGTTGCCATACAGCGAGATCGGCCCTTTCTTCAGGTAGCAGAAGGCGCGCAGATCGTCGATGCCGTTCAGGTGATCGGCGTGCGGATGGGTGTACAGCACGGCATCCAGCCTGTCCAAGCCTTCGCGCAGCGCCTGCAGGCGCAGGTCTGGTCCGGTATCGATCAAAAAACCCAGTTCGCCGACGCGCACATAGGCGCTGGCGCGGGTGCGCTTGTTGCGCGGATCGGTCGAAACGCAGGTTTCGCAGCGGCAGCCTATGGCCGGCGTGCCGGAGCTGGAACCGCAACCAAGTATGGTGACTTCTAGCTTATCCACAGCGTCCCTTGTCGTTCATTGGCACAATGGCGGCCGCACCGCCGGCACCACCGTAGACCCGCCCTCGCACACCACCTGGCCCGCGGGGCCGACATTGCAGCTGCCATTAGGCGCGGCCGCGCAATGCGGGGCGCCATCCGGCCCCAGCAGGCAAAGGCCCGGACCGGCATAGAAACTGCCATTGGCGAAGATGGCGCCGCCGCCGGGATACGGCGAACAGAACAGATTGCCGAACGAATCCACCACGCAGGCGCCGGCGCTGCAATAGGCCTGGCCCTGGTGCAGCACCGCCTGTCCGCCCGGCGGCGCGCAAAAGCTGCGCCCGGCCAGGTTGACGCAATTGGCCAAAGCCGGCGCGGCGGCCAGCATGCCGGTCAGACACAAGGCGACAAGCCGCATGGCAGCCTCCGTTTCAGCGCGCCGCCTTGGCGAACAGGCGGAAGAAATTGTCCGTGGTGGCCTGGGCCACCTGTTCGAACGGGATGCCGCGCAGCTGGGCGATGAATTCGGCCACATGCCGCACATAGGCCGGCTCGTTGGTTTTGCCGCGGAACGGCACCGGCGCCAGATACGGCGAGTCGGTTTCGATCAGCATCCGCTCCAGCGGCACTTTCTGCGCCACTTCCTGCACCTGCTTGGCGTTCTTGAACGTCACCACGCCGGAGAAGGAGATATAAAAGCCCAGCGCCAGCGCGGCCTCGGCCACTTCCCAGGTTTCGGTAAAGCAATGCATCACGCCGCCGCATTGCTCGGCATGCTCTTCCTGCATGATGCGTATGGTGTCGGCGGCCGATTCGCGGGTGTGGATCACCAAGGGCAGCTGCATGCGCTTGGCGGCGCGGATATGGGTGCGGAAGCGCTCGTGCTGCCATTCCAGATCGCCCTTGCACCAGTGGTAGTCGAGGCCGGTTTCGCCTATGCCCACCACGCGCGGATGGGCAGCCAGCTGCACCAGCTCTTCCTCGGAATACTCCTCGGCATCGGGATCGTCAGGATGCACGCCGACAGTGGCGTACAGATTGGGATGCGCTTCGGCCAGCGCCAGCACCTGCGGGTACTTGGGACGGCTCACGCCGATCACCAGCGCGTGGGTGACCTGGTTCTGGCGCATATTGGCCAGCACGTCGGGCAGGCGCTCGGCCAGGTCGGGGAAATTGATGTGGCAGTGGGAATCGATCAGCATGGCGGATGGTGAATCTGTCTAACAGACTACAGCATACCATGCCGGCGGACCGCCTTGCCGCGCGGCCGCGTTACATCGTGTGCGTGGGGCGGCTGGAATTGAGCACGCCGCCCAGCAGCGTTTCGATCTTGTCCTTGGCTTGCTTGCCGGCGTCGCCTGAAACGAATTCCACGCCTACGCCCTGCACCCGGCTGTTGTTGGCGCCGCTGGGCGTGATCCACACCACCTTGGCCTGCACTGCGATGCGTTGCGGATCGTCCATCAGCGTGAGCAACAGGAACACTTCCTCGCCCAGCTGCATTTCCTTGCTGGTGGGGATGAAAATGCCGCCATTGCGGACGAAGGGCATATAGGCGGCGAACAGCGCGCTGCGCTCCTTGATGTGCAGCGACAGCACGCCAGGGCGATTGGGGTTGGTCAGATCCGGCCGAGAATTCGCGGCGTCCATAGCGGGGCTTGCCCTCTCCGTCTTTAACCGGCCTTGGCGCCGGCGAAGATCTTCAGATAGTCCATCAGCACCGCCTCCAGCTGCAGGCGGTTATTCAGCGTATGTTGCGCAAACGGCGCCAGCTCGGTCAAGCCTCTCTGGCAGGCCATCAGTTGCGTCGTGTCGCAGCGCGCCGCCAGCGCGGACAGCGCGCGCTCCTGATCCGGATAATAGCGGAGCCGGCCGGCCAGGCACAGCGCGGCCAGGTCATGCAGCCATTTCTGCAGCCAGGACAAGGGCTGCAGCAGCGACAACTGCTTGTTCTTGTCCACCAGCTCGGCCAGTTGCAGCATGCCGGCGAAGCTAGGCTGCCCCAAGCCGCGGACGAACTGGGCGCGCAGCGCCGCCAAATCCGGATCGTGATCGAACAGCGGCGCGCCGCCGTTGTGCGCCAGCTCCACCTCGGCGTTGGCAATGCCCTGCTCCCTCAGCCAGGCCAGCGCGGCAGCCTCGGCCGGACGGGTCAGCGCAAACTGGCGGCAGCGGCTGCGGATGGTGGGCAGCAAGCGTTGCGGCGCATGCGATACCAACAGGAACAGCACCGCCTCCGGCGGCTCCTCCAAGATTTTCAGCAAGGCGTTGGCGGCGGCCAGGTTCAGGTTCTCTGCCGGCTCCACCAGGATCACGCGTCGTCCGGCGCGATGAGCGGTCAGGTGCGCAAAGTCGATCACCTCGCGCACCGCCTCTATCTTGATTTGCGGCAGCTTGCGGGTGCTTTTGCTCTCCTTGCCCTCCTCGTCTTCATCGGAGAATGGAGACAGGCGGCGAAAATCCGGATGGGTGCCGCTGGCGAACCAGCGGCAGGCCTGGCACTGGCCGCAAGGCTGATGCCCCGCGCCAGGGTTTTCGCACAGCAGGGACTGTGCCAGATGCTCGGCGAAGGCCAGCTTGCCGATGCCGGCGCCGCCGGTCAGCAGCCAGGCGCCGGGCATCCGTTCGCGCTCGGCGTTCAGCCGCTGCCAGTCTTCGCTCTGCCACGGGTACAGCATCAGCCGCGCTCCAGCAGTTTTTGCAGATGGCCGGCGATATCGGCCTGAATCTCGGCGATGCCGCGGCTGGAATCCAGCACCGCGAAGCGCTGCGGCTCGCTATCCGCCCGCCGCAGATAGGCCTCGCGCACGCGCTGATGGAAATCGGCGGCTTCCTGTTCGAAGCGGTCCAGTTGGCGGGTCCCGGCCATGCGTCCGGCGGCCACTTCCAGCGGCAGGTCGAACAGCAATGTCAGGTCCGGCTGCAAGCCGCGCTGCACCCAGTCCTCCAGAACGCCGATGCGTTCGAACGACACGCCGCGGCCACCGCCCTGGAAGGCGTAGGTGGAATCGGTGAACCGGTCCGACACCAGCCAGCGTCCGGCGCACAGCGCCGGCTCGATCACATCGGCGATGTGCTGCTGGCGCGAAGCGAAGGCCAGCAGCGCCTCCGCGTCCAGCGAGACGAGGGTTTCCGGCGCCAGCAGCAGCTCGCGGATCTTTTCGCCCAGCGGCGTGCCGCCGGGTTCGCGCGTGAACACCGCCTCGATGGCATGGCCAGCCAGCCAATCGCGGATGAAGGCCAGATGGGTGCTCTTGCCTGCGCCGTCTATGCCCTCAAGCGTGATGAATCGGCCGCGCGGGGCCTGCTGCTGACTGCTCATTGCTTGCCTTTCTTCAGGATGTACTTGCGCACCGCCTGGTTGTGCTCTTCCAGGGTGCTGGAAAACTGCGAACTGCCGTCGCCGCGGGCGACGAAATACAGCGCGGTGGACTCCGCCGGCTGGGCGGCGGCATACAGCGCGGCCCGGCTAGGCAGCGCGATCGGCGTCGGCGTCAGGCCGGCGCGGGTATAGGTATTGTACGGGGTATCGCGGCGCAGGTCCGCCTTGCCGATATTGCCCTGGTAGCGGTCGCCCATGCCGTAGATCACCGAGGGGTCGGTCTGCAGCCGCATGCCCAGCTTCAGCCGGTTGACGAAGACCGATGCCACCATGGGCCGGTCCAGCTCGTTGGCGGTTTCCTTTTCGATCAGGCTGGCCATGATCAGCATCTCGTACGGCGTGCGGTAGGGCAGATTAGGCTTGCGCGATTCCCAGGCCGCAGACAGTTGCTGCTGCATTTTCTCGAACGACAGGCGATACAGATCCATATCGGACGCGCCCGGCGTGAACAGATAGGTGCTGGGGAAGAACAAGCCCTCCGGGTCCGCGCCCGGCAGGCCCAGCTTGCTCATCAATTCGGCGTCGCTGAGCTTCTGAGCGTCATGGCTCAAGTCCGGGCTGCGGTCTATCGCCTGGCGGAACTGGCGGAAGGTCCAGCCTTCAATCGTGGTCAGGCTGGCCTCGTCCGGCCGCCCTTCGCGCAGCCTCTGCAACACGTCGAGCAGCGATTGCGGCCCCTGGAAACGATAGAGGCCGGCCTTGATCTTGCGGTCCGAGCCGGACAGCCGCGCCAGCGCCACCAGCAACTGCGGGCTGCGGACTGCGCCATCCTCGCCCAGCGTGCGGGCGATCTGCTTCATGGTGCGGTTAGGTCCGACCAGCAGCCGGTAGCCGGCATCCGGCAGCGATACCGGCATCAGCGCGGCCCAGCCCAGCCAGCCGATGGCGCACAACAGGAGCAACAACAGAATGCCGGGTAATCTTTTCATAAGGCTCAGCAACGATGATCGGTTTCACAGCCGTCCAGGCGGCAAAGGCGGAATCATACCAGCAAGCAGCCCTGTCCGACATGACAGGCCCATCGCGCCGGAATTCTCATAGTTTGTCCCACATCAACAGCAAGCGCCGCGGTTTTGCCTATTTTCCAGCTGACAGCATGCCGTTTCGGCAGGCGCCGCCGCGTCGCCCCCACGACCGGCCATCTTAACCACTGCGAGCACGGCCCGAAATGAAACCTTTCTTCAATCTAGGATGCGCGCTGGTCGCCTGGAACGAATTGTGCCGGATCAGCCGGACCCGCGGCCGTCCGGAAGGCGCCACGCCGCTGCCATTCCAGCAAGGACGGGACAAACGGCAATTCATCTGCCACGAAACCGCGCCGCGGCTGGCGAGCTACGGTTCGCTGCTGCTGGAGCCGATCTGGTTGCTGAACCATAACGTCAATGGCCGCTGGCAATTGACAGCCACCGCGCTGGGCAACGGGCTGAACCTGCGGCTGCAGACGCTGCTGCACGCCTGGCTGCCGGAGATGCCGCTGGCGCAGGAAGCCGGGCCGGGTGTCATGCGGATGCGCCTCGCGGTGCGCGGCTATCTGGTCGACATCGGCGCGCCGCCGCCCTTCCTGCGCCCGCCGCGCACCATCGATGCCCGCTCGCCCTTGCTGAGCGGCATCGCGCCCTATCTGGAACAAGTGGCCAGCGTGGTTCAGCTGTCCGATGCGCAAAGCGGAGAACTGCTGGGCGGCGGCGTCAATCTGCTGGACGTGCGGCTGCCGCCGGAACCATCGCAAGCCGGCAGCTGGCAGGCCTTGCTGGCCTGCGACTGGCCGCGCTTGCTGCAAGCGGGCGAAAGCGCCTTGGCCGCTGGCTAGCATGCGCTGCTTGGCGGCATAATGACAGGCAGCTCAACAGAAACCTTGGAATCCGCCATGCCGCGCCTTCGCCTCGCCGTGCTTTGCCTGTTCCTCTCCCCCATCGTCCTGGCCGATACGGTCACGGTGGCGGTGGCCAGCAATTTCCAGCAAACGCTGGACAAGATCGCCGTCGCCTTCAAGGCCGCCACCGGCCATGACATCAAGGTCAGCGCGGGCGCCTCCGGCAAGCTGGCGGCGCAGATTCGCCAAGGCGCGCCATTCGACGTGTTTCTGTCCGCCGACGACGAGCGGCCGACCGAGCTGGCGAAAGCCGGCGTAGGCGTGCCGTCCAGCCAGTTCACTTATGCCTATGGCCAGCTGGCGCTGTGGAGCAAGCAGCGCGACGACGCCGGCGAGGGCGCGCTGCGCCGCGGCGACTTCAACAAGCTGGCGGTGGCCAACCCAACCACCGCGCCATATGGCCGCGCCGCGATGGAAACCTTGGCCGCGCTGAAGCTGGACGCCGCGGTCAAGCCCAAGCTGCTGACCGGCGACAATATCGGCCAGACCATGCAGTTCGCCCAGGTCGGCGGGGCCGACTTCGCCTTTGTCGCCTATTCGCAACTATTGGAACAAGGCATACACAGCCATTACTGGCTGGTGCCGGAAAAACTGCATCAACCCATCCGCCAGGATGCGCTGCAGATCAAGCCCACGCCGGCAGCCGGCGCGCTGATGGCTTTCCTGAAGGGCGAACAGGCGCGCGCGTTGATGGCTCAGGCCGGCTACCGCTTCAAACCGTGACCTCGCAAGACTGGAGCGCCATCGCGCTGACTTTGCGCCTGGCCGGCATCAGCACCTTGCTGCTGCTGGCGTTGTGCATCCCGCTTGCCTGGTGGCTGGCGCGCGGCAGTTCGCGGCTGCGGCCGCTGGCGGAGGCGGCAGCCATGCTGCCCCTGGTGCTGCCCCCCACCGTGCTGGGCTTCTATCTGCTGCTGGCCTTCGGCCCTCATGGGCCGGTAGGCTGGCTGACCTCGTCGCTAGGCCTGCCCGGCCTGGCCTTCACCTTTGCCGGCCTGGTGATCGCTTCGGTGCTGTACTCGCTGCCCTTCGTGCTGCAACCGCTGCTGGCCAGCTTCCGCGCGGTGCGGCAGGAAGAGCTGGAAAGCGCCCTGCTATTGGGCGCCGGGGCCTGGCAGCGGATGCGCCACGTGATCCTGCCATCCTGCCGCACCGGCGTGCTCAGCGCCGCCTGCCTGGGTTTTGCCCATACCGTAGGCGAGTTCGGCGTGGTGCTGATGATAGGCGGCAATATTGACGGCGTAACCCGGGTGATATCGATCGCGCTGTACAATCAGGTTGAGCAAGCCGACTACGCCTCAGCCCATCAATTGGCGCTGATGCTGTTGCTGTTCTCGCTGGCGGCCCTGTCGCTGGTCTACTGGCTGAACGCCAGACAGAAAAACGCGGAACACTAGGGGCTGTTGACGTTTGGTGAGTGGATCGCGTTTGAGCTACGCCAAACCCGCAGGGCCGGGCGCCTTTCGCGCCGACTCTTCGTTGTTCCGCGCTGGCAGAGAATGACTATGCGGCGCGCGAAACGCCTCGATTCGGTGCAAAATGCATCCCGGCGCGACCGCTCACCAAACGTCAACAGCCCCTAGACTTAGCCCTTGAAACGGGCATTCACTCCGGAGATAGAAACATGCGCAAACCCCTGCTTCTTGCCGTCCTCGCCCTGTTCAGCGCCAACCTAGCGCTGGCCGACGCCGCCTGCGACGCCAAGGCCGCCGAAAAGAAATTGGCCGGCGCCGCCAAACAAAGCTTCCTGAAGAAGTGCGAGAAAGACACCGCCGCCGCACAGGCCAGCTGCGACGCCAAGGCCGCCGACAAAAAACTGGCCGGCGCCGCCAAGCAAAGTTTTACCAAGAAATGCGTGAAGGATGCGATGGCCAAGTAAGCCCCCGCCACAATCGAAACGGCATGGCCAAGGCCATGCCGTTTTTACTGCGCCAAGCAAGCAAACCACGGGCGGCACGCAAAAAACCACTTAGTCGCCAATGACTTGGCGACAATGGTCTACACTTGTACAAGGCATGGCTTGCGCGTATTGGCGATGAACTCCCTGTCAGGATACAACTCTACTCTCTCGTCTTTCGACAGTTTGCTGCCGAACTTGAGCAGTTTATTGTCTGGCGGCCTGCTACTTGGCTCGGCAAGCAATGCCAGCAGCAGCGCGGCCAATGGCGCCAGCTCCACCGACCCCATCCAGGTCGAGCTATCGGGCCTGGGCCAGTTATTATCCGTGCTGAACACTTTCCAAAGCAGCCTGCAGCAGATTTATGCCCCAGCCATCCAGTATGGCGGCGGCACCGCCACCAGCAGCAATCCTGCTGTAGCCAGCGTCAGCACCTCCACCGGCGCGCAGAACGCCAATTATCAGCTGACGGTATCGCAACTGGCGCAATCCCAAAGCGCCATTACCAGCTTTACCTTGCCCGACACCAGCAGCACCTCGGTGGGCACCGGCAGCCTGACCATCACCACCGGCAGCTATGCCTACACCAGCCCCACCTCGGCCACCGGCTTCACCCCGAACGACACCCCGGTGACGGTCAGCATCACCAACGGCACCCTGTCCGGCATCGCCAGCGCCGTCAACGGCGCCAATACCGGCGTAGTGGCCAATGTGATCCAGAACGCATCGGGCGCCTACCAGTTGCAGTTCAGCTCAGCCAACACGGGAACCGGTAACGATTTCCGCATCACGGTCAGCGACAACGACGGCAACAACACAGACCAGAACGGCCTGTCTAGGTTGGCATTCGACCAGACGCTGGCAGTCGGCAGCGGCCAGAATCTGACGCAAACCCAAAGCGCTCTGAATGCCAGCTATACGGTCAATGGCGCATCGGCCTCCAGCAGCAGCAACCTGGGCATTCAGCTCGGTAGCAACGTGTCGGCCAATCTACTGACCACCGGCAGCAGCACTATTTCGGTCAATGTGGACTTTGGGCAGCTCAACAGCAACGCGCAGGCACTATCCAATGCTTTCAATACCGTGCAGAACGGCATTAATGGGTTGCTAGGCAACGGCGCCACCCTGCAAACGGATCCGATTGCCACGCAATTGCCCCTGCTGCTGAACCAGGAAGTACAAAACACTTTCAGCAATGGCAGCTCGCTGCTGACGAGTCTCAGCCAGATCGGCCTGAACTACC
The DNA here is from genome assembly GCF_016428945.1 of Chromobacterium sp. ASV23. Taxonomy (NCBI): domain Bacteria; kingdom Pseudomonadati; phylum Pseudomonadota; class Betaproteobacteria; order Neisseriales; family Chromobacteriaceae; genus Chromobacterium; species Chromobacterium sp. ASV23. The sequence goes on along the minus strand of NZ_JAELTR010000004.1, from coordinate 6,822 downwards.
AATCCCCCAGCCAGTACGGCCTGGGCGGTTCGCTGACTCTTGACGTCAACTCGCTGCAAACCGCCTACAATAGCGACTCCACCGGCACCGCCAATCTGGTATACACCGCTGCCCAGGCCTTGAACACGCTGTCCAACAGCTTCGCCTCTTACGGCAATGGCTCCATCGTGCAGGAAATGAACTCGCTGCAGGACCAGGACATTAGCAACCAGTTGAGCGCGCAATCCCCCTTGCCCAACAACACCTTCCCCTACAATCTGCAAAACCTGCTGAGCTACCCCTCCAGCAATTCAGCTCTGACGGCCCAGCAGATCAGCGGCCTTGCCACCTATGCTTTGATTTACTCGATCGGCGCGCCTTACGCGCTGGAGTCGCTGCTGGTCGGCCAAGGGCTGGGCCTGTCCACATCCGGTAGTTTCTCCGCCACTGCCTGAGTTCCCCCCGCTTTCATCGACGGCGTTTTTCGCGTTACAATTCATCGGATGATTGGATGTATTGGACACGCCCTATGCTCCCCGCCGCCGCCAAACGCTCGCTAGTCGACATCGCGTTGGAAAATCTGAGCCAACAACTCGCCGCCGGCCGCTGGCCGCTGGGCAGCCGCATGCCAACGGAGCCTGAGCTGGCCGAGGAACTCGGCATCAGCCGCAACACCGTGCGCGAAGCGATTCGCGTGCTGCTGTACGCAGGCCTGCTGGAAGTGCGACAGGGCGATGGCACTTATGTGCGCGCCGTGATCAATCCCGGCGAGGCGATGCGCTCCATCAGCCGCGCCAGCCTGCGCGAACACCTGGAGGTGCGCTGCCTGCTGGAAGAAAGCGCGGCCAGACTGGCGGCGGAACGCGCCGGACCAGGCGAACTGGCCCGAATCGCCGCTACGCTGGAGCAGCTGCGGCCGCAGGATGGCGAAACGCCGGAACGCTATGCCGAGCGCGACCTGGAATTCCACGTTGCCATCGCCGACGCCTGCGGCAACCAGGCGCTGGCCAGCCTGTACCGCTACTTCTCCGACGCGGTGCTGCAGAGCGTGCAGGACTCGATACGCGACGAGGCCCTGCCCGACCCGGGCTTCGCCGCCCATGCCGCCATCTATGAGGCCATACGCGACCGCAAGCCGGAACATGCCGGCCAGGCCGCCGCCGCCATCACCCGTCCGCTGCTGGCCACGCTGGACCGGCTGCTGCACAAGCAACGATAAGGAAGCACCATGCAAGAGAACACGAATCGGTCCAAACCGATCGCCGATGAACTGCTGATCGACGACGACACGCCTGCCGCCGCACTGGAGGGCAGCCGCGTCCGCACGCTGTTGCTGCTGTTGGGATTGGTGCTGGTAGGCCTCAACCTGCGCCCGGCGCTGTCCAGCCTGGCGCCGGTGCTGGGCATGGTCAGCCGCGACACTGGCCTGACGCCGACGCTGGCCGGCCTGCTGACCACGCTGCCGGTGGCCTGCTTAGGGCTGTTCGGCCCGCTGGCGCCGCACCTGGCCCGCAGGCTGGGCAGCGAGAAAACCATCGCGCTGGTGCTGATGGCGCTGGCCGCCGGCATCGTGCTGCGCACCGTGTTTGGCACCTTCGGCCTGTTTGCCGGCTCGGCTTTGGCCGGCGCCGCCATCGGCGTGATAGGCGTGCTGCTGCCGGGCATCGTCAAGCGCGACTTCGCCAGCCGCGCCGGCTTGATGACCGGCGTCTACACCATGGCCTTGTGCCTGGGCGCGGCGCTGGCGGCCGGCTTCACTGTGCCGGTGGCCGAGCATTTCGACCATGACTGGCGGCCGGCGCTGGCGCTGTGGGCGCTGCCGGCCGTGCTGGCGCTGGCGGTATGGTGGCCGCAGCTGAATACCCGCCACGCCGCGGCACAGGGCCAGTGGCAGGTGCGCGGCCTGTTGCGCGATCCGCTGGCCTGGCAGGTTACCTTGTTCATGGGCCTGCAATCGTCGCTGGCCTATATCGTGTTCGGCTGGCTGCCGTCCATTCTGATCGACCGCGGCCTGACGCCGATGCAGGGCGGCCTGATGCTGTCGCTGTCCACCATGGTGCAGGTGCCGGCCTCGCTGTTAGTGCCGATGCTGGCGCATCGCTGCCGCAACCAGCGCCCGCCCATTGTCGCCACCCTGCTGATGGTGATCAGCGGCCTCTTGGGCATGCTGTACGCGCCCACCGACAGCCTGGTTTTGTGGGCGGTGCTGCTCGGCTTCGGCCAAGGCGGCCTGTTCAGCACCGCGCTGAGCCTGCTTGCGCACCGCTCGCCGGATCAACATGTGGCGGCTCACCTGTCCGGCATGGCGCAGGGCATAGGTTATATGCTGGCCTCGCTTGGCCCGTTCGCCGTCGGCCTGATCCGCAGCCATAGCCATGCGACGTGGCCGCTGGCGCTGCTGTTCAGCCTGATCGCCGCGGCGGCGTTCAGCGTGGGCATGATGGCCGGCCGCAAGCGGCTGGTGGGCGTCAAAGCCGAGCCCATCTGACCGGAGCGATCCCGCCATGACAAAGCCCGCCATCAGGCGGGCTTTGTCTTGCGGCGGCCATCCCCTCACTTGGGCCGCGCGACGATGCCATAGCGCGATTGCAGCACCGGCAAGGTTTCGCTCGCCAGCGGCAGCACGGCTTCGGCCAGCTTCAGCGTCGTAGGCAGCGCCGCCATGTCGCCATCCCAGCCCGGCAAGCCTTCATCCAGCAGCGACGGCAGATCGCGATCGTCCACCACGGCCAGCTCGCCGCCGATTTCCAGCAGCAGCACGCCATCCGGCGTCAGCCAGGCCGAGCGCGCCGGCACATCGTCGTCGTAGGGCTGCGTGCTCCATCCCTTGGGCGTGCGCCTGGCAACCAGCGGAGCGGCGTCCAGCGTCACGTACACTTTCTGCGGGCCGTTCTGCACATAGCAGCGCCCCTGCCCGTCGCGGCTGTAGTTGCGGTTGAAGAACTCCGCCATGCCCTCGTGCTGCAGCCGCTCATCCTTGATCCACCACTGCCCGCGCGCGTCCAGCCTAAGCCAGCCGAATACCGCCGGCACATTGGGCCATTTGGCCATTGCGGCCAATACTATTGCGTCCATCGTTCTCCTCCCGCGGGTGGCCCCGCTTGTTCATTATCCATCGTTTGCCCTAGGGGCTGTTGACGTTTTGTGAGTGGATCGCGTTTGCGCTCCGCCAAACCCGCAGGGCCGGGCGCCTTTCGCGCCGACTCTTCGTTGTTCCGCGCTGGCAGAGAATGACTATGCGGCGCGCGAAACGCCTCGATTCGTCGCAAAATGCATCCCGGCGCGACCGCTCACCAAACGTCAACAGCCCCAAGCAGCGGTGGTTTACCAGCTGCTTAAGCAATGGCCCGCAAAACCGTCAGCGGCGGCGTGCGCGTCACCTTGCCCACCAGCGGCCACCCCGCCAGCGTCACCACCAGCACGCCGCTGGCCATGCCTATCGGCAGCAGCCACCAGTTCAACAACAGCGGCAAGGAAAACAGCTTGACCGCCGCCAGCACGCCTATGCCCATCGCGCCCAGCGCCGCCAGCAGGCCGGACACCGCGCCCAGCCAGATCAATTCGGCCAGCACCACGCGTCGTACCTGCGCGCGCGACGCGCCAAGAGCCCGCATCAGGCCGATGTCGGCCAGCCGCTCGTCGCGGGTCGCGGTCAAGGAGGCCCACAGCACCAGCACGCCGGCCGCCAGCGCCAACAGGAACATCGCCTCGATGGCCCGCGTCAGCTTGTCCACCATCGCCCGGACTTCGGCCAGGATGCTGCCGACGTCGATCACCGTCAAATTGGGGAAGCGCTGCACCAGCCGGTCGGCAAAGGCCTCGTCGGCGGGCGCCAGCCGGAAGCTGGTGATCCAGCTGGCCGGCTGCTGGCGGAACTGCCCCGGCGTGCCGATCACGAAGAAATTGACGCGGAAGCTGTCCCACGGCACTTCGCGCAGGCTGGTCACCTTGGCGCGGTAGGTAGTGCCGGCCAGATCAAAGGCCAGCGTGTCGCCCAGCCGGATGCCCAGGGTATTGGCCAGGCCGCGCTCCACTGAGAACTGCGGCTTCACCCGCTTGCCGTCTTCCCACCATTTGCCGGACACCACCTGGTTGCCCGGCGGCAGCTCGGCGCGCCAGGACAGATTGAACTCGCGCTCGGCCAGACGGCGCGCCTGCTCGCTATCATACGCGGCCGGCCGCACCGGCTGCTCATTGATGGCGATCAGCCGCGCGCGCACCATGGGCGACAGCTCCGGCTGCGGCCGGCCTTCCACGGCAAAAGCGTCGCGCACGTCATCCAGCTGATTGCCCTGAATATTGATGACAAACTTGTTGGGCGCGTCCGCCGGCACGCTGCGCTGCCAGGCGCCGATCAGGTCGTCGCGCACCACGGTCAGCGTCAGCAAGGCCATCAGCCCCACCGATAGCGAGGCGATTTGCAGCACGGCCAGCCAGCGCCGCCGCGCCATATTGGCGATGCCGAAGCGCCAGCCTATCTGGCCGCCGCGCGGCAGCCGGCGCATCAGCAGCACCAGCCCCATCGCCAGCCCGCCGGACACGGCGAGGAAACCCAGCATCGCCAACAGCAGCCAGGCGGCCAGCGTCCATTCGCCCACCTGCCACGACGCCAGCCCCAGCAGCGTGGCCAGCGCCAGCACCGGCGCCACCACGCCTTGCCGCGTCGGCGGCAACTCATTGCGCAGCACGGCGGCCGGGGAAACATCGCGTATGCCCATCAGAGGCGGCAGCGCCAGGCCTGCCAGCAACAGCAGCGAGGCCAGCGGACCGATCAGCCATGGCAGCCAGCCCGGGTCCGGCAACACCTCGCCGACATAGCCGCTGAACAGCCGCATCAGGCCCAGCTGCACGGCAAAGCCCGCCAGCGTGCCCAGCAGGCCAGCCAGCGCGCCCAGCAGCAGGAACAGGCTGACGAACAGCCCCCACACCTCTCCGGAGCCCAGGCCCAGACAGCGCAGCACCGCCACCTGCTGCCAGTGCCGCTGCAGATAGCGGCGCACCACCAGGGCGACCGCCGCCGCGGCCAGCGCCACCGTCAGCATGGCGGTCAGGCCCAGGAAGCGGCGCGCGCGCTCCAGGCCAGTGCGGATTTCCGGCCGCATTTCTTCCACATTCTCCAGCCGCGTGCCCTTGGGCTTGTGCTGGCGCAGCCAGCCGCGGAAATCGGCGATCTGGCGATCCTCGCCGGCAAACAGCAGGCGCCAGCGGATGCGGCTGCCTTCCTGCACCAGTCCGGTGGCCGGCAGATCCGCGCTGTTGAAGATCAGCCGTGGAATGAAGTTGTAGATATCCATGCTGCCGTCCGGCTCGCGCACGATGACGCCGGACAGCTTGAGCCGGGCATTGCCGACGCCGATCTCATCGCCGAGCTTCAGCTTGAGCCGCCCGATCAGCCGCGCGTCGGCCCAGGCGCTGCCCGGCGCCGGCTGCAGCTGGCCGCTCTGTTCACTGCCGTCCGCCAGCCTCACGGTGGTCTCGCCGCGCAAGGGGTAGCCGGCGCTGACTGCCTTGTACTGCGCCAGCGTGGCCTGGCCGCCGGCGAAGGCCATGGACGGGAAGGTGATGTTGTCGGCCGTCTGCAGGCCGCGCCGCCGCGCTTCGGCGCGTATCGCGTCCGACGCCGGCTGATTGCCGCTGAGCACCAGGTCGGCCGCCAGCAGCTGGGTAGCCTGTGTGGTCAGCGCTTTCTCCACCCGGTCGGAGAAAAAGGCGACGCTGCTCATCGCCGCCACCGCCACTAGCAGGGCCAGGCCGAGTATCGTCAGCTCGCCGGCGGCCAGTTCGCGGCGGATGAAGCGGGTCACCAGGCGGAAGCGTCCGAGCAGGGTCATGCCGCGCGCGCTCCGTTCAGCTTGCCGTCCACCAGCCGGTAGATGGCGTCGCAGCGGCTGGCCAGCTCGTTGTCGTGCGTCACCAGCACCAGCGCGGTGCCCTGCTCGGCATTCAACTGGAACAGCAGGTCGATGATCTGGCGGCCGGTTTGCGGATCGAGGTTGCCGGTGGGTTCGTCGGCGAACAGCAGTCCGGGATGGATGACGAAGGCGCGCGCCAGCGCCACGCGCTGCTGCTCGCCGCCGGACAGATGGCGCGGATAGTGGCCCAGCCGCGCCGCCAGCCCCACCCGCTCCAGCATCTGCCGCGCAGCCTCGCGCGCGTCGTTGCGTCCGGCCAGCTCCAGTGGCAGCATGACGTTTTCCAGCGCCGTCAGTTGCGGCATCAGCTGGAAGTTCTGGAACACGAAGCCGACTTTGTCGCGCCGCAGCAGCGCGCGAGCATCCTCGCTGAGCCGCGACAACGGCTTGCCGAACAGCGCCACCTCGCCATCGCTGGGATGATCCAGCCCGGCCAGCAAGGACAGCAGCGTGGACTTGCCGGAACCGGAAGTGCCGACGATGGCCACGCTCTCGCCGGGATACAATGTCAGCGTCGCGCTGCGCAGGATGTGCAGCACATCGCCGCGAAAGTGGACTTGCTTGGCCAAACCATTGGCGGCCAGCACCGCCGTCTTTTTCACTGGATCGTTCATGCGTTCAATCGTCTGCAAGATGCTTTTCCCCTTGTTGCTGCTATGGCAGCTGCCCGCCCTCGCCGCCACCGTGCTGGTATTCGGCGACAGCCTGTCGGCCGGCTATGGCCTGGCGCCGAATCAAGGCTGGGTCACGCTGCTGTCGCGCGAGCTGGCGCCGCGCCATAAGGTGGTCAACGCCAGCATCTCCGGTGAAACCAGCGCCGGCGGCCTGTCCCGGCTGCCAGATGCGCTGTCCCGCCACAAACCCGACGTGCTGGTGCTGGAGCTGGGCGCCAACGACGGCCTGCGCGGCCTGCCGATGGCCGAGATGCGAC